>NZ_CBAICG010000041.1:0-29678 GCF_964715405.1 Solirhodobacter sp.
GATCCTTCGGGTGCGGCGCCCGCATATCGCGCACCCCTGTGGCTCTGTTGCAGGTTATCCACAATGAGATCGTGCTGCAAACGTTTGATTCTTGCATAAAATAGACGGTTCCGGCATGGTGATGGAAATATCGGGCGAAAAGACCCGCAGTTGGGCGTGATCGGAGAGGCAGGTCACATGAGCATTCGCAGGATCCTTCAGGCTGGCCTCATGGGGGCCACGGTCGTCTTGGCCGTGGCGCCACCGGGCGTTGCCGAGACGTTGCAAGTTCAGGCCGGCGCGCCATCGAACGCGCTGAACGTGACCATGAATCGCGCCGTCGTGCTGCAAAGCGATACCTCGTTTTCCGAGCTGTCGGTGGCGAACCCCGGCATCGCCGACATTTCCACCCTGTCCGACAAGACGATCTATGTGCTGGGCAAGGCGCCGGGCCGCACGACGTTGACGCTGCTCAGCCCCGACGGCAAGCTGATCACCAACGTCGAGATCCAGGTGACCCCGGACGTCGGTGAATTGAAAGAGCGCCTGCAGCAGATTCTGCCGACCGAAAAGATCGACGTGCGCACCGCCAACGACGGGATCGTGTTGTCCGGCACCGTGTCCAGTTCCTCGCGGCTCGACCGCGCGCTGGAACTGGCGCAGCGCTATGCACCGGGTCGGGTGTCGAATCTGATGAGCGTCGGCGGCACGCAGCAGGTGATGCTGCAGGTCCGCTTCACGGAAATGCAGCGCTCGGTCGAAAAGAGCCTCAGTTCCAGCATCGCCATCAGCAATGGCGCGACCGGCAAGGTGGGTGTGCTGGGCGGCACCGGGTCACTGACCAACGGCACGACCAACAAGAACCTGTTCAGCGGCACCCCGGCCCCGACGGCGACCAACAGCCAGGGCGCGATCACGCTGGGCTTTTCGGCAGGCAGCATGCAGTTCGCCGTGCTGCTGGAGGCGTTGGAATCCAAGGGCGCCGTGCGCACCCTGGCCGAACCGAACCTGACCGCCCTTTCCGGACAACAGGCGAAGTTCCTTGCGGGCGGCGAATACCCGATCCCGATGCAGGACTCGAACGGCAACGTCACGGTGACCTACAAGCCGTTCGGGGTCGGGCTGAACTTCACCCCGACCGTGGTCGACGGCAACACCATCAATCTGCAGATCGACGCCGAGGTTTCGGCGGTCGACAGTTCGGTCAGCTACAACAACAACGGCTTCACCATCAACGCGTTCAAGACCCGCAAGACCTCCACCACAGTCGAAATGCACGACGGTGAAAGCTTTGCGATCGCGGGCCTGTTGCAGGACAACTTCACCGATGTCGTCGGTCAGGTGCCGTGGCTCGGTGACGTGCCGATCCTGGGGGCGCTGTTCCGCAGCGCCGACTTCCAGCGCAACCAGAGCGAACTCGTGATCATCGTCACGCCGCACCTCGTCTCGCCGACGCGGGGCAACGCCTTGTCGATGCCGACCGACCGGGTGGCGCCGCCGAGTGAAAAAGGGCTGTTCCTCTATGGCAACACCACCGGCACTCCGCAGGGCGGGCAGGCGGGCGAAGTCGCCAGGCAGGACTTCAGCGGCGCCTACGGCTACGTGATGAACTGAGGGATGCGGGCAATGGCGGCGGAGCGGCACATGCGGATGATCCTGATCGGGGCAAGCCTTCTGGCGCTCGCCGGCTGCATCGGCGAAAACGAGGTCGGTTCCTCGACCGGTCGGGGGTTCGGCAGTGCAACGGCGACCAACATCGGCATCGAGACCGGGCAGTTGTCCTATGCCGTCGATCTGTCGCGTCGCTTCGCCTCGGAAGTGCCGAACACCGTGAACTTTGATTTCGACAGCGCCGCGCTCGATGACGGCGCCCGCGCCGTGCTGCGCAAGCAGGCGGACTGGATCCGTCAGTTCCCCGAGGTGCGGTTCCGCGTGTTCGGCTATACCGACCTTGTCGGCAGCGAAGCCTACAACAAGGGGCTCGGGATGCGTCGCGCCCGCGCCGCGGTCGCCTATCTGGTCAGCCAGGGCATCTCGCAGTCCCGGCTGGAGGCGGTGGTTTCCTACGGCAAGACGCAACCGCTGATTCAGGTTCCGACGCGCGAGCGCCGCAACCGTCGCACGGTCACCGATGTGTCGGGCTTCGTGAACGGCTCGCCGCTGGTGCTTGACGGCAAGTATGCCGACATCGTCTACCGCGACTACGTTGCCTCGGCCTCCGGCGCAAAGAGCGGCAGCGCCGCCGACTCGGCCAGCACGACGACGTCCGCCCCGGCGGTGAAGTAACGCCCCGCCGGGCGGCGCAGATCGCCGCCCGTCCCCGCGCCCTCCGTCTCCAAATCCGCTCCTATCCCGCTCCGCATCACGCGAAAACGCCGGATAATAACGGATTTTTAGCCCCAATGTTGCCAACATTGCCAGCCATCGTCGCCAGAAGGAAAGGCGCGATTCCCGATCGCGCACGGGCAAGGCGTGAAGGAACCGACCGAATAACGGTCGGCAGAGACGGAGCAGTCTCCGGATCGTCCGAAGCCCGATAGAGAAGGACGTGAGGCCATGAGCAGTGTTGCAGCGATGAAGCAGGAACCGGCACCGATCCGTGCGTGCACCGTCTCGCGGGACGTGCAGAATTTCGACCTTGTCATCGAGGACATGGAAGCCGAATTCGGCGAGGCCTGGGGTGACCTGACCTTCGGCGATGCGATGCTGTTTCTGTCGCAACCCGATGCCGCCGCGCTGGAATTCGTCGCCATCGCGCTCGACGACAAGGACGAGGCCGACCTTGCCCGCATCAGCGAGCTGATCAAGCAGGCCAAGGCCCGCGGGATCAAGGTGATCCTGATTGCCGAAGAGGTCAGCCCGATCGTCCTGCACCAGATGCTGCGACTCGGCGCCGATGACTTCGTGCCCTACCCGCTGCCCGAGGGCGCGCTGCACGAGGCCATCGAACGGGCGCGCCAACCCGCCCCGGTCGCCGCCGCCGAAGCAGCGGCCGCCCCCGCGGCCGAGCCGCTGACGGGCGCCGCCCCCACGTTCAAGGCCAAGGGCGACCGCGACGGTGTCGTGCTGCCGGTGCACGGCCTTGCCGGCGGCACCGGGTCCACGACATTCGCGGTGAACCTCGCCTGGGAACTGGCCTCGATCGCCAAGAAGGACGGCCCGCGCGTCTGTCTGCTCGACCTCGATTTCCAGACGGGGTCGGTCGCGACCTACCTTGACCTGTCGCGCCGCGAGGCCATTCTCGACATCCTGTCGGATACCGGGTCGGTGGACAGCGACGCCTTCATCCAGTCGCTCCAGACCTTCAACGACAGGCTGCATGTCTTTACCGCCCCGTCCGAGATGCTGCCGCTCGACATCGTCGGCCCGGAAGAGGTGGACCGGCTGATCACGATGGCCAAGACCAACTTCGACTTCGTCGTGATCGACATGCCCAAGACGGTCGTGCCCTGGACCGAAACGGTGCTGCATCAAGCCCATGTCTACTTCGCGCTGATCGAGCTTGACATGCGCTCGGCGCAGAACGCGCTGCGCTTCATCCGCGCCCTGAAGGCCGAGGAGCTGCCGTTCGAGAAACTGCGCTATGCGCTGAACCGGGCGCCGAAATTCACCGACCTGTCGGGCAAGGCCCGCACCAGGCGGATGGCGGAAAGCCTTGGCATCGACATCGAGCTGATGCTGCCCGATGGCACGCGGCAGGTGACCCAGGCGAACGACCACGGCCTGCCGCTGGCCGAGACCGCACCGAAGAATTCGCTGCGCAAGGAAATGCAGAAACTCGCCAAATCGTTGCATGATCTGAACAGGGCGGCCGAGGCCGGCAAAGCGTAAGAGGTAACTGGGATGGCCATGTTCTCGCGTTTCAAGAAACCCGGAGAGGACGGCCCGGCGCGGCCGGGCCCGATGGCCAAGGTCACCCAGTCGGTGACCGCACCCTTGGCGTCCGCAGGGCCCTCCGGCGCGGCCAAAGCCCGCATTCAGCCGGTCGTCGCCCCGAAGCCGAGCGCACAGGCCGTGGCGCAGGACAAAGAGCGCAAGCGCCGCGATCGCCTGGGCGATATCAAGCTGGAACTGCACAAGCGGCTGCTGGACAACCTCAACCTCGCAGCGATCGAATCCGCACCCGAGGCGAGCCTGCGGGCCGAAATCGCCTCCATTGCGGGCGAAGCGCTCGATGAAATGTCGATCGTCCTGAACAAGGAGGATCGCACCACCATCAACCAGGAGCTTTATGACGAGGTCATGGGCCTTGGTCCGCTTGAGCCCCTGCTGAAGGATGACACGATCAACGACATCCTGGTGAACGGCCCGCATCGCATCTTTGTGGAGCGCAACGGCAAGCTCGAACTGACCGACATCACCTTCAAGGACGAACGCCACCTGCTGCGCATCATCGACAAGATCGTGTCGGCCGTCGGCCGCCGGGTCGATGAATCGAACCCCTACGTCGACGCCCGCCTGGCCGATGGGTCGCGCTTCAACGCGATGGTGCCGCCGGTCGCGGTGGACGGCAGCCTGGTCTCGATCCGGAAATTCAAGAAGGAAAAGCTCGGCATCCCCGATCTGGTCCGCTTCGGCGCCTTCACCGAAGAAATGGGCGCCTATCTTCAGGCCGCCGTGGCAACCCGGCTGAACATCATCGTGTCGGGCGGGACCGGTTCGGGCAAGACGACCACGCTCAACGCGCTTTCATCGTTCATTGACAACTCCGAGCGTATCCTGACGATCGAGGATACGGCGGAACTTCAACTGCAGCAGGTCCACGTCGGCCGGATGGAAAGCCGCCCGGCAAACGTCGAAGGCAAGGGGGCCGTGACCCAGCGCGATTGCCTGCGCAACGCCCTGCGGATGCGCCCCGACCGCATCATCGTGGGTGAAACCCGCGGCGAGGAAGTGATCGACATGCTGCAGGCCATGAACACCGGCCACGACGGGTCAATGACCACGATTCACGCCAACTCGGCGCGCGACGGCGTCAGCCGCCTGGAAAACATGGTCGCGATGGCGGGCATCGAAATGCCGATCAAGGCGGTGCGCGCCCAGATCGCTGCCGCCGTGAACCTGATCGTGCAGGCCAGCCGTCTGCAGGACGGCAGCCGCCGCATGGTCTCGATCACCGAGATCACCGGGATGGAAGGCGACGTCATCTCGATGCAGGAAATCTTCCGCTACGAGCGGTTGGGGATGGAACCTTCCGGCAAGATCATCGGCCGCTTCAATGCCACCGGCGTGCGGTCGCACTACTCCGACCGCTTCAAGCAATGGGGCTACAACCTGCCCTCCGAAATCTTCGACGCGATCCCATAAGGACCACCGCCATGCAGTTCAGCGCAGCCCCCCTCATCTACGGTGCGATCTTCTTCGGCGTGATCATGCTTGTCGAAGGCATCTACCTGACCGTGTTCGGCAAATCGATCAGCCTGAACAGCCGGGTCAACCGCCGCCTCGCCCTGATGGAAAAGGGCGGCCGCCGCGAGGAGGTTCTGGAACAACTCCGCAAGGAAATGAGCCAGCACGTCAATGCGCGTGGCATCCCGCTCTATTCCATCCTCGCGACCAAGGCGCAAAAGGCCAACATCGCCTTTTCGCCCAAGGCGCTGATCGGCATCATGGCGCTCCTGTCGCTGTTTGCCTTCATCGGCCTGACCATCGGCACCGGGGCTTCGACCCCGATCCGGGCTGGCGTGGCGCTTCTGATGGGTGTCGGCGGGGTCTACACCTGGGTGGGCAACAAGGCCAAGAAGCGCCTTTCCGCAATGGAGGAGCAACTGCCCGAAGCGGTGGAGCTGATGGTGCGCAGCCTGCGCGTCGGCCATCCGTTCTCGGCCGCGATCAGCATCGTCGCGAAGGAAGTGCCCGACCCGCTCGGCTCTGAATTCGGGGTGATTGCCGACGAGGCCGCCTATGGCCGCGACATTACCGAGAGCCTCAAGTCCCTCGCCGAACGGATGGACATGCAGGATTTGCGCTTCCTCGCCGTGGCCGTGACGATCCAGTCGCAATCGGGCGGCAACCTCGCCGAAATCCTTGACGGTCTGGCCAAGGTGATCCGCGCCCGCTTCAAGCTGTTCCGCCGTGTCAGGGCCATCACCGCCGAGGCGAAATGGTCGGGCATGTTCCTGTCGGCCTTCCCGATCGGCGCCATGATCATGATCAACGTGCTGCAGCCGCACTACTACGACGATGTCGAGAATACCTCGGCTTTCATCCCGGCCTGTCTGATCGTGGCGGGTTTCCTCATCGCGAACGTGATCTTCATGCGCGCGATGGTCAACATCAAGGTCTAGGGGGTCCGCGGCATGGAACTGATGAACTCGATCAACGCGGCGCTGGTCTCTTCCCTCGGGCCGCTCGGCCCGCTGATTGCGGTGGGCGGGCTCGGGATCTTTCTGATCCTGCTGACGCTGTCGGCGATGATGAAGAAGACCATCGACCCGATGGAAAAGCTGCAACGCTCGCTCAAGGCCGAGGCCGCCGCACGCAAGTCCACCAAGGGCCAGACGCTGCGCACGGCCGACCGCGCCGACAAACTGCAGAAGTTCGCGACCTTCCTCGAACCGCAGAACGAAACCGAACTGTCGGCCGCACGGCTGAACATGCTGCGCGCGGGCTACCGCTCCAAGGACGCGGTGCGCGCCTTCCACGCCGTGCAATTCGCGCTCGGCCTCGGATTGCTTGCGGCAGGCATGATCTATTCGCTGATCCTGAGCCAGACCACCGAAGTCGGCACCAAATCCCTGATGCTCTATACCCTGCTGCCGGGCGCCGTCGGCTACTACCTGCCAAAGCAATTCATTGGCAAACGAGTGAAAAAACGCACGGAAGAGATCATCAACGGCTTCCCCGACTCGCTCGACATGATGCTGGTCTGCGTCGAGGCAGGCCAGTCGCTCGACCAGTCGATCGTCCGCGTGTCCAAGGAAATCCGCGCAGGCTACCCGGCCCTGTCGGACGAGTTTGAAATGGTGGCGCATGAAATCAAGGCCGGCAAGGATCGCGTCACAGTGCTGCGCGACATGTCGGAACGCTGCGGCGTGCCGGACGTGTCGTCCTTCGTGACGGTCCTGATCCAGTCCGCGACCTTCGGCACCTCGATCGCCGAGGCGCTGCGCGTCTTCTCGGCCGAAATGCGCGACAAGCGGGTCATGCGCGCCGAGGAAAAGGCCAACAAGCTGCCGACGAAGTTGACACTCGGCACGATGATGTTCACCGTGCCGCCGTTGATGATCATCCTGATCGGTCCGTCCATTCACGGGATCGCAACGACGCTGGGCGGCAAGGGCACGCATTTCTAAGGGGCAGGATTGCTGGGCAGGCTGGCACGGATCGCGGCACTGGGCGCATCGCTTGCCGTGCTGGCTGGCTGCCAGCCCGATGGTGCGCTCACGCCTGAACGTGTGGGCCCCCCTCCGCCCGCCGGAACCCCTGCCGTGACCGAAGCGGTCGATGGCCTGATCGTCGGCCACCGGCTGATGGCGGCGGGCGAGTACGAACTGGCCCTGCGCGCCTATTACCGCGCCGCGGCGGAACACGGGCTGAATGCCGACGTGCTCTCCGCCCTCGGTTCAGCCAACCTCAAGCTTGGGCGGTTGGGTCAGGCCGAACAGAACCTGCGCGCGGCCGTGCGGCTCGACCCGACCTTTGTGCCTGCGCTGAACAACCTTGGCGTTGTCTTGATGAACGAGGGCAAGTACGGCGAGGCCAAGGAGGTCTTCCAGAGCGCCTTCGCGCTCGACAGTGGCCAATCCGACCTGATTCGCGAAAACTTGAGCCGCGCCCTCGCAATGCTGGACGATTCCGGTTATTCTGCGCCGACCGAGGCACCAAAATTCGATTTGGTCAGAAGGGGTAACGGGCGTTACCTTCTCTTGTCTACGAATTGAGGGCAGAGCAGTAAAAAGGACGCGAAATGCGCCACCCCGGGTTGATTGGGCTGTGCCTCTGCGGCACGGTTCTGCTTGCAGGCTGCCAACAGGCAGAACGAAACAAGATTGAGAAGGAAGTCACCAGCATCAACGCTGCTGATGAAGCCAATCTTGACGCGATCGAACTGACCATTGCCGACCCGAACGAGGCGGTGGCCTATTTCACCAAGTCGGTCGAGAAACACCCCGAGAAGACCGAACAGAAGCGGTATCTGGCCAAGTCGCTGGTGCGTGCCCAGCGGCCCGCCGACGCGGCGAAGATCTGGGCCGATGTCGTCGCGGCCAAGGATGCCACGAACGAGGACAGCGTCGATCTTGCCGACGCGATGATCCGCGCGAACCAGTGGACGCAGGCGGAAACGGTGCTGGACGGCATTCCGCCCACGCATGAAAGCTTTGACCGCTACCGGCTGGAAGCGATGGTGGCGGACTCGCGCAAGCAGTGGAAGAAGGCCGACAGCTTCTACGAGATCGCCGCCGGCATGACCACGACTCCGGCGGGCATCTACAACAACTGGGGCATCTCCAAGATGACGCGCGGCGATTTCGCCGGGGCCGAGCCGCTTTTCATCCAGGCGCTGCGCTACGATCCGGCCGTCTTCGCCACCAAGAACAACCTCGTGCTCGCCCGCGCGCGGCAACGCAAATACGACCTGCCGATCATCGACATGACACAGGGCGAACATTCTGTGCTGCTGTACAACATCGCGCTGACGGCGATCAAACAGGGCGACGTCGCGACCGGCAAGGGGCTGTTGCAGGAAGCCATCGACACCAACCCCGAGTATTTCCCCGACGCCGTCCGCGCCCTCGCGGCGCTCAGCGCGAATGTGAGCAACTGAGATGGTCTTTCCCGCCTTCCAGGCCGCGGTCTTCCTCCCCTTCGCAATCGCCATCGGCGTCTGGGTCTCGTGGAGCGACATGAAATTCATGCGCATCCCGAACCAGGCCGTGATCGCCCTCGCGCTGGTCTTCGTCGTGCTCGGGCCGTTCCTGTTCCCGTGGCGCGACTACCTGTGGCAACTTTCACACCTGCCCGTGCTTCTGGTGATCGGCTTCCTGCTCAACATGATGGGCGCGATCGGGGCCGGGGATGCGAAGTTCGTGGCCGCGATGGCGCCATTCTTCGCGCTCGGTGATCTGTCGGTCATCGTCGCGCTGGGCTCGGCGACGCTGCTGGCCGCCTTTGCCACCCACCGCCTTCTTGGCCTGATTCCGGCGCTGCGCCGCGCCACCGCGGATTGGGAAAGCTGGCGTCGTCACGATTTCCCGATGGGCCTCGCGCTGTCGGGGATTCTGGTTTTCTACCTGCTTCTGGCCGTCCTGCTGGGGCACCCGCACTAGAACCGGTTTACCGAACCGAAATGACCCGGCCCCATGATCGGGGCGAGACTGGAACCACCTTCGACCCACCACCACGCGCGCATCGAACGGACCCGCCATGAACATCCAGGCCACCAACGTCCTTGCCCCCGTCTCTCCCCGCACCATGGCCGAAACCGGCCTGTCGATGGTGATGATGCGGGATATCCTGTTGAAATCCATGTTCCGGATGAACCTGACCCAGCTCAGCGACATCGCCAACGTGATCTGCGTGCCGCTTGGCGTGACGCAAGAGATCGTGGACCTGACCCGCGGTCAACGCCTGATCGAGGCGATGGGCACGCTGCACGCCAACTCGGGCAACGAGATGGGCTATCAGCTTACCGACGCGGGCAAGGCGCGCGCGCTCGACGCGCTGAGCCAGTCGGAGTACTACGGCGCCCTGCCGGTGCCGCTGGAGATGTACAAGGAGCAGGTCGGCCGCCAGTCGATCCGCAACATCCAGTTGACCCGCGACCAGATGCTGGCGGCGATGGGCCACCTGATCCTGCCGCCCGACCTGTTGCAGAACCTCGGCCCCGCGGTGAACTCCGGCCGCTCGATCCTGCTTTACGGGCCGCCCGGAAACGGCAAGTCGTCGATCTCGAACGGCATCCGCGATGCGATGGGCGACAAGATCTTCGTGCCCCGCGCGCTGGAGTTTTCCGGCCAGGTCATCACCGTCTATGACCCGATCGTGCATTCCCAGGCGCAGATGGCGCTCGACGATCCGAACTCGCTGCGCCGCAACGCCTACCGGTTCGACAACCGCTATGTGTTCTGCGACCGCCCCACGGTGATCACCGGCGGCGAGTTGACGCTGGACATGCTGAACCTGACCTACAACACCACCGCGCGCACCTACCAGGCACCGTTGCAGCTCAAGGCTACCGGCGGCGTCTTCATCGTCGACGACCTTGGCCGCCAGAAGGAATCGCCGCAGGCCCTGATCAACCGCTGGATCGTGCCGCTGGAGGAAAGCCGCGACATCCTCGCGCTGCAATCGGGCGAAAAGTTTACCGTGCCCTTCGACACGCTGGTGATCTTCTCGACCAACTTCCACCCGAACGAGATCTTCGACGGCGCCGCCCTTCGCCGGATCTTCTACAAGATCAAGATCGACGGCCCGAGCCAGGAAAACTACCTGAAGATTTTCGCGATGGTGGCCCGCAAGCGCAAGATGCCGCTGGATGAAACGGCGCTTCTGCACCTGCTCAAGGTCAAGTATCCGACGATCGACGACAACTACGCCAACTACCAGCCGATCTTCCTGATCGACCAGATGATCGCCATCTGCACCTATGAGGGCATCCCCAACCAGATGACGCCCGACCTGATCGACCGCGCCTGGGCCAACATGTTCGTGCGCGACGAGGTGATTGCGCGCTAACCGCCCCTGTTAAACCTGCCGGGCGGGCCTTACCTTGCCCGGCATGACCGCCCTGCCCCCCGCGTTCGACTCCTGGTTCGCCACCCGCGGCTGGACCCTGCACCCGCATCAGCACGAGATGCTGGCTCGCGCGGCCGAACCCGCGCTGCTGCTGATCGCCCCCACCGGCGGCGGCAAGACCCTCGCCGGGTTCCTGCCCACGCTGGCAGAGCTTGCGGACGGCGCCCACAAGGGCCTGCACACGCTCTACATCTCGCCGCTCAAGGCCCTCGCCGCCGACATCCGTCGCAACCTGCGCCGCCCGGTCGAAGACCTCGGCCTGCCGATCCGCATCGAAGACCGCACCGGCGACACCAGCTACACCCAGCGCCGCCGCCAGCGCGCCGACCCGCCGCATATCCTGCTGACGACGCCGGAAAGCCTTGCGCTGCTGCTCAGCTACGAGGATGCGCCGCGCGTTTTCGCCGGGTTGCAGCGGGTGATTGTCGATGAGATTCATGCGCTTGCGGAATCCAAACGCGGCGACCAGTTGATGCTGTGCCTCGCCCGGCTTTCCTCCCTCGTGCCCGGTCTGCGCCGTGTCGGGCTGTCGGCCACGGTCGAAGACCCCGCCGCCATCGCCCGCTTCCTCGCCCGCGCGCCCGACCCCTGCGCGATCCTCACCGCCGATCCCGGCCCCGACCCCGACATTGCCATGCTGGAAACCGGCGCGCCCCCGCCCTGGGCCGGGGGCGGCGGGCGGCACGCGATCCCGGCGATCCTCGCCGAGGTCAAGCGGCACCGCACCACGCTGATCTTCCACAACACCCGCGCGCAGGCCGAACTGTTTTTCCGTGACCTCTGGCTGCAGAACGACGACAGCCTGCCGATCGGCATCCACCACGGCAGCCTGTCGCGCGAACAGCGCGAGCGGGTGGAGGCCGCGATGGTTGCGGGCAGCTTGCGCGCCGTGGTCTGCACCGGCAGCCTCGATCTGGGCATCGACTGGGGCGACGTGGACCTGGTGATCCAGGTTGGCGCCCCGAAGAACGTCAAGCGCCTTGTGCAGCGCATCGGCCGCGCCAACCACCGCTACAACGCCCCGTCCAAGGCGCTGCTGGTGCCCGCCAACCGGTTCGAGGTGGTCGAATGCCTCGCCGCCCTGCAAGCCGTGCGCGACCACACGCTGGATGGCGAGCCGCGCGGCCCCGGCCCCCGCGACGTGCTTTGCCAGCACATCCTGATGACCGCCGCCTCGGGCCCCTTCGACGCGGACGCGCTTTACGACGAGGTCACCAGCGCAGGCGCCTATGCCGACCTCAGCCGCCCGGATTTCGATGCCTGCCTCGATTTCGTCGCCACCGGCGGCTACGCCCTGCGCGCCTATGACCGCTGGCAGAGGCTGCTGTTTCGCGATGGCCGCTGGCAGTTGCGCGACCCCCGTGCCGCCGCGCAAATCCGCATGAACCTGGGCACCATCATCGACACCGAAACGCTGGCGGTGCGCCTGAAGGGCCGCATGGGCATGCCGCTTGGCGAGGTCGAAGAGGCGTTCGCCGCCAGCCTGACCCCCGGCGACACCTTCCTGATCGGCGGCGAAGTGGTGCGCTATGAATCCCTGCGCGAAATGACGGTCGAGGTCAGCCGCAGCCCCGGCCGCGCGCCCAAGGTGGCGGTGTTCAGCGGCACCAAGTTCGCCACCTCGACCCTGCTGACCCACCGCATCCTTGCGATGCTCCAGCAGCCCGACTGGCCGGAACTGCCCACCCACACCGCCCGCTGGCTGGCGCTTCAGCGGCAGGTCTCGCGCCTGCCCGAACCCGACCGGTTGCTGTTGGAAAGCTTTCCGCATGACGGGCGCGAGCATCTGTGCGTCTACGGATTTGCGGGGCGGAACGCGCAGCAGACGCTGGGCCTGCTGCTCACCAAACGGCTGGAAGAGGAGGGGCTGCACCCGCTCGGCTTCGTCGCCACCGACTACGCCACGCTGATCTGGGGCCTCGACCCGGTGACCGACGCCGCGCCGCTGTTCGACGCGCAAGCGCTGCGCGCGGGGCTGGAAACCTGGCTGGCGGGCAATGCCGTGATGAAGCGCACCTTCCGCGCCTCGGCGATCATCGCCGGGCTGATCGAACGCAACTCGCCCGGCAAGCGCAAGAGCGGGCGGCAGGCGACCTTCTCCTCCGACATTCTCCACGACACGCTGCGCCGACACGACCCCGGCCACCTGCTGCTGCAGATCACGCGCGAGGAGGCGCTGCGCGGTCTGGTCGATTTCGGCCGGATCGAAGAGATGCTGGCCCGCATCGGTCCGCGCATCGACCTTGTGCGGCTGGACCGGGTCACGCCGCTGGCCGCGCCGCTGCTGCTGGAACCGGGCCGCATCCCGGTCGAAGGCGCGGGGCGCGAGCGGCTGCTGGCCGAGGCGGCAGCGCAGTTGCTGGCGACGGCGGGCCTTGCCTGACCCCTTGCCATCCGGCCCCGCTTGAGGCATCGAACGAAGCATGAACGGGTATGATTTCAACCTTTGCGGCGCGGCACTGACCGCCCTGCCCTCCGGCGCGCTCTGGTGGGCGGCGGAACGGATGCTGATCGTCTCCGACCTGCATCTGGGCCGGTCGGAACGCTATGCCCGGCGCGGCGGCGCGCTGTTGCCACCCTACGAGACGCGCGACACGCTGGGCCGCCTTGACGCCGACATGCAAATCACCAGCCCCGCCACCGTCCTGTGCCTTGGCGACAGTTTCGACGACACCGCCGCCGCCGGAGCATTGGACGAGGGCGACCTGCTGTGGCTGACGCGCCTGATGGCCGGGCGGCGCTGGCTCTGGGTCGAGGGCAACCACGACCCCGGGCCGCTCGCGCTTGGCGGCACCCATCTGGCGCTGCACCGTGCCGGGCCGCTGATCTTCCGCCACATCGCCGAACCGGGCGCGGTGGGTGAGGTTTCGGGCCACTATCACCCCAAGGCGACGCTGGCGGCACGCGGCCAGCGCCTGACGCGGCCCTGCTTGCTGATCGATGCCGAGCGGGCGATCCTGCCCGCCTATGGCACCTACACCGGCGGGATGTCCTGCACCGATCCGCTGCTGCGCGGATTGATGGGCCCCGCATCGCTTGCGGTGCTGCTCGGCACGCCACCAAGGCCGGTGCCGTTCAATGGCACTGCGGGCCAGCGCTCCGCGACCGCGTCCAGATAGCTGCGGCTGACCGGCACCAGCCGACCGTCCTCCAGTTGCAGGAAGGTCTTGCCCCGCGCGCGCGTGATCCCGCGCACCGCCGCGAAGGCCACCCAGTGCGAGCGGTGGACCTGCATCCCCGCCACCCCGTCCAGTTCGGCCATCGCGTCGGCGAACCGCATCAGGAGGCTCGTCTGCCCCTGCGCGGTGGTCACGACAACATAGTGATCGCGCACCGACAGGCCGAGGATCGGCCCCGGATGATCGTGGCCAAGCCGCGCCAGCAACCGCGCAGAGATCGGGCGCGCAGTCGGCACGGGTGTCACTGGCGCCCCCGTCATCAGCGTCCAGATCGCCGACTCCAGGATGGAGGAGAGGAACGCGGCAACCCACATGACCCGGATCGGCACGATCGTCGACAGGCCCCGCGCCTCAAGCCAGAAGGTGATCAGATAGACGACGGGCGCGTAGACCGTTGCAAAGATCGCCGATACGATCAGCCCGCGCGCCCACCGACCGGACCCGATCAGCCAGGACCGCGCGGCGCGACGGCACAGGCTGGCGACGGGCGCGGCGCCGCCAAGCAGCAGGCACCAATAGACCAACCGCACGGGCGCCCGCATCGATGCATAGGTTCCGAAGGGGCCCGCGAACGAGACCAGCATCGAGACCATGAGCCACATTGCTGCGGCACGGGGGGTAAAGACGTGTCTGAACCCTCGTCGCAAGTCGGATACACGCACAGGAGATACTCATCCAGCTCAACACTGCTGGATGCAGATACCAACCACGCCCTGTCCGAACAAGGAAAAACATGTCCTTTTGGACAGGTCTCCTCCGGGGCGGTGTCAGGCCGTCAGGCCCTCGGGTTCTGCCAGACCGTTTGCGCGGCAGCAGGCGGTCAGCGTGTTGGCCAGAAGGCACGCGATGGTCATCGGCCCGACGCCGCCGGGCACCGGTGTGATGGCGCCAGCGACCGCCGCCGCGCTGGCGAAATCGACATCGCCCACCAGCTTGGTCTTGCCGTCGCGCTCGATCCGGTTGATGCCGACGTCGATCACCGTCGCGCCCGGCTTGACCCAGTCGCCCGTCACCATCTCGGGCCGCCCGACCGCCGCCACCAGAATGTCGGCGGCGCGGCAGACGGCGGGCAGATCCTTGGT
This sequence comes from Solirhodobacter sp., assembly GCF_964715405.1. Taxonomy (NCBI): domain Bacteria; kingdom Pseudomonadati; phylum Pseudomonadota; class Alphaproteobacteria; order Rhodobacterales; family Paracoccaceae; genus Solirhodobacter; species Solirhodobacter sp. The sequence continues at coordinate 14,978 of NZ_CBAICG010000041.1, forward strand.
GCGCGAGTGCGCGATCGTCACCGTGCAGCTATCGCCCAGCAGCAATTGCGCCATCGGCTTGCCGACGATGTTCGAGCGGCCCACGACAACTGCGGTCAGTCCGGACAGCGACCCGAGGTGGTCGCGCAGCAGCATCAGACAGCCCAGCGGGGTGCAGGGCACCATCGCCTTCTGTCCGGTTCCCAGCAGCCCGACGTTGGAAATGTGAAAGCCGTCGACGTCCTTCGCCGGGTCGATCGTGTTGATGACAAGGTCGGAGTTCAGATGAGCCGGCAGCGGCAACTGCACGAGAATACCGTGAACTTCGGGATCGGCATTGAGCCGTTGCACCAGTGCCACCAGATCGGCCTCGGCGGTGTCGACGGGCAGCTTATGTTCGAAACTGGCCATGCCAACCTCGACCGTCTGCTTGCCCTTGGAGCGCACATAGACCTGGCTCGCCGGGTCTTCGCCGACCAGCACCACCGCCAGACCGGGGGTGATCCCGTGGTCCGCCTTCAGCCGCGCGACATGCGCCGCCACCTGCCCCCGCACCTTTTCGGCAAAGGCCTTTCCGTCGATGATGGTCGCGCTCATGGTATCCTCCTCATTCCGCCGCGGCGAAAGCCTGCCGGTAATGGTTCATCTGCATCCGCGTTGCCAGCACGGCGTTCTTCATCAGGATCGCCACCGTCACCGGCCCTACCCCGCCCGGCACCGGCGTGATCCAGCCCGCCACTTCGGCGCAACTGGCGAAATCGGCGTCGCCCACCGTGCGGCCGTCCACCCGGTTGATGCCGATGTCGATCAGCGCCGCGCCCGGCTTCAGCATCTCGCCCGTCACCAGCCCCGGCTTGCCGACCGCCACGAAAACCGCATCGGCGCGGCGCGAATGCACCGCCACCTGCCGCGTCATGTGGTGGCAGACGGTGACGGTGGCACCCAGCCCCATCATCAGGAAGGCGATCGGCTTGCCGACGATCTCGCTGTGCCCGATCACGGTGACGTCCAGCCCCTGCACCGTCAGCGGCAGCGTCTTGAGAATCTCCACCGCCGCCACCGCCGTGCAGGGGCCAAGCGCCAGGTCGTTGTAGACGATGTTGCCGATCGAGGCCGGGTGCATCCCCTCCACGTCCTTCAGCGGATGCACGGCCTTTTGCAGCGCCTTCACCGGGATATGCGCGGGCAGCGGGCGCTGAATGATGATGCCGTTCACACGGGGGTCGGCGTTCAGGCCCTGCAACACGCCCACCAACTGTTCCAGCGAGATCGTGGCGGGATAGTTCCGCGCCTCGAACCCGACGCCCGCCGCTGCCGCCTGACGGCTCTGGTTGCGCACGTAAAGCTCGGCCGCGGCCACATCGCCGACCGAGATCGAGACGAGACGCGGCGCCCAGCCTTCGGCCGCCAGCGCCGCCGCTTCGGCCGCGGCCCCGGCCAGAAAGCGCGCCGCGATCGCCTTGCCGTCGATGATGGTGGCCGTCATCCCTGCCCTTCCTCTGTCGGGGCCGAGGGCCCCAGAACCGCCTCTTCGCGCGCGATCGACCACTCGATCAGCATCCGCCAGAGCCGCTCGGCAAGGTCGGGGTCAAGACCCCGGCCCGCAGCCTCGGCGCGCACCTTCGCCACCACGTCCTCCACCCGCGCCGCGATGCGCGCGGGCAGGCCCTCGCCCGGCTTCAACACCGCGGCGCGGTCGATCATCGCCGCGCGCCGCGCCAGCAGCGCCACCAGATCGCGGTCCAGCGCGTCGATCCGGTCACGCAGGGCGGTCATGGTGGCGATGGTGTCAAGGTCGGTCATGGCAGGTGCTCCGGCAGGCTCCCACAGGGTTTGCCGAAGAATGCGAGGGGCCGCAACCCGTCGGGTGCGGCCCCCGCAGGATCAGAACAGCCCTTCGATGTCGCCGTTGGCATTCAGCCGGATCACCTCGGCCGAGGGCACTCGCGGCAGGCCCGGCATCGTCATGATCTCGCCGCAGATCACCACGACGAAGCCGGCCCCGGCCGACAGCCGCACTTCGCGCACCGGCACGGTGTGCCCGGTGGGCGCACCGCGCACATTCGGGTCGGTGGTAAAGCTGTATTGGGTCTTGGCCATGCAGATCGGCAGATGGCCATAGCCCGCAGCCTCCCACACCTTCAACTGGTCGCGCACCGACTTGTCGGCGATCAGCGCGTCGGCGTGGTAGATGCGCTTGGCGATGGTCTCGGCCTTCTGGAACAGCGGCATCTCGTCGGGGTAGAGCGGCGCGAAGTTCGCGGCGCCGCTTTCCGCCAGCGCCACGACCTTGTGCGCCAGTTCCTCGATCCCGGCGGAACCCAGCGCCCAGTGCTTGCACAGGATCGCCTCGGCGCCCTGCTGGGCGACGTAGTCCTTCACCGCTTGAATCTCGGCGTCGGTGTCGCTGAAGAAGTGGTTGATCGCCACCACCACCGGCACCCCGAAGCCCTTCACGTTGGCGATGTGGCGGCCGAGGTTGGGGCAGCCCTTCTTGATCGCATCGACGTTCTCGGCACCGAGGTCGGCCTTGGCGACGCCGCCGTTCATCTTCATCGCGCGGCAGGTCGCCACGATCACTGCCGCCGAGGGGCTGAGCCCCGCCTTGCGGCATTTGATGTCGAAGAACTTCTCGGCGCCCAGGTCGGCGCCGAAGCCCGCTTCGGTCACCACATATTCGCCCAGCCGCAGCGCGGTGTTGGTGGCGATGACCGAGTTGCAGCCATGCGCGATGTTGGCGAACGGCCCGCCGTGCACGAAGGCGGGGTTGTTCTCCAGCGTCTGCACCAGGTTCGGCTGCATCGCATCCTTCAGCAGCACGGTCATCGCGCCGTCGGCCTTCAGGTCGCGGCAGTAGACCGGGGTCTTGTCGCGGCGGTAGGCCACGACGATGTCGCCCAGCCGCTTTTCCAGGTCTTCAAGGTCGTTCGACAGGCACAGGATCGCCATGACTTCCGAGGCGACCGTGATGTCGAACCCGGTCTGGCGCGGAAAGCCGTTGGCGACGCCGCCAAGGTTCACCACGATGTCGCGCAGCGCGCGGTCGTTCATGTCCATCACCCGGCGCCACACGATGCGGCGGGCGTCGATGTCCAGCTCGTTGCCCCAGTAGATGTGGTTGTCGATCATCGCCGACAGCAGGTTGTGCGCCGAGGTGATGGCGTGGAAGTCGCCGGTGAAGTGGAGGTTCATCTCCTCCATCGGCACGACCTGGCTCATGCCACCGCCCGCGGCGCCGCCCTTCATGCCGAAGTTCGGGCCAAGGCTGGCCTCGCGGATGCAGACCACGGCCTTCTTGCCGATCCGGTTCAGGCCATCGCCAAGACCCACGGTGGTCGTGGTCTTGCCTTCGCCCGCGGGGGTCGGGTTGATCGCGGTGACAAGGATCAGCTTGCCCTTCGGCCGGTCGGCGATGCTTTTGATGAAGGCCTGGCCCACCTTCGCCTTGTCATGGCCATAGGGCAGCAGGTGTTCGGTCGGAATGCCAAGCTTCGCGCCGATCTCTTGGATCGGTTTCTTCTTCGCTTCGCGTGCAATCTCGATATCGGTCTTTACGGCCATTGTTGCTTCTCCCTGCGGGCATTGCGCCCCACGACGCCTTCACCGGCTATAGCGGGCGGCAGGCGACACGGCAGGGGCGATTCCGACGCCTTCAACGTCAAATTCGCCAGTCACGGTTTCCGATCGGAAATCCATGACCCGTGTGGAAGAAAAATTTCAATGGTGGAATTTTCATTCCATCGCCGTGCCACCCCGGCGCGCAGCGCCCAGATGCGCCCAGACCGGCTGATCGGGGATGTGCAGGGTCAACCGTTCGCCCAGACGCAGCACACCCTCGCGCTCGACCCAAGCGGTCACGCCGCGGCGACCTGCGGCGGCGGGCTTGAACGCCTTGCCAAAGCCGGGGCGCGCGGCCTCGATCACCTTGGCGGGCAGGGTGCAGGGCCGGTTTTCCATATCCACCACCAGCGTCACCCCGTCCGGCCCCTGCAGGCGCGACGATGGTGGCAGATGGCTGAAATCCGCCAGCCCCTCGACCACCAATGATGCGCCAAGCCAGGCCGGGTCAAGCGTATCGAGCCCCATCCCGGCGGCGATGGCAGCGATGTCTTCCGCCGCCAGGATCGACAGTTGCCGCACGTTGCGAATGGGCGTGCCGCGCTTGTGCTGCGCCGACACGCGGCTGCAGGCGGGGCGCGTCAACCCGGCATGGGCTTCCCCCTCCGGCCCGGCAAAGGTCAGGGTCAGCGCCTCGCAGGGCACGGCGGCCAGCGCGGCCTCACGGTCCGCGACGCGGCCAAGCCAGGTCACCGTGGCGCCGTAGGCGGTGGGCAGCAGCGCGGGCATCAGCCCGGCACCCGCAGCATGAAGAAGCAGCGCCGGAACGGGAACAGCGCCGCACCGTCCGGCAGCAGCGGATAGGCCACCCCCAACGCTTCCTCGTAGGCGGCGGTGAAGGACGCCGCCTCGGCGGACGTCAGCTTGTCGAGGAACGGCCGCATCGCGGTGGCCTCGGTGAACCGCCGCACCGGATGCCCGTCGGGCGAGGGGTCGAGGCGCTGAACGTAGTCCGTTTCCCAGGCCGTCACCTCGCCCAGCGGCGCCAGCATCCGCCAGTAACCCTCGGCCGGCTGCACGGGCGGCACCCAATGGGCAAGCTCGAAACGGTCGGGATAAAGCGCGGCCGCGATGTCGCGCAGAAACCGGTGCGAGGGCGCGGCGGTCTGGCGCGGCATCTGCACCGCCAGCGTGCCGCCGGGGGCCAGAAACCCCGCCAGCCGCGGAAGCAGGGCGGCATGGTCGGGCAGCCAATGCAGCGCGGCGTTGGAAAAGATCAGCGCGGGCGGCCGTTCAGGCGCCCAGGCGGCGATGTCGGCCTCGATCAGGTCCGCATATCGCCCCGTCTCGCGCGCCTTCGCCAGCATCGCGGGCGAGGCATCGACCCCGATCAGCCGCCGCGCCGGGAACGCCGCCGCCAGCGCCTCGGCCACCGGGCCATTGCCGCAGCCCAGGTCGATCACGTCGCCGTCGGGCAACGCGTGCACCTGCGCCACCAGATCGCGCGCCGGACGCAGGCGCAGGTCGGCAAAGCGGGCGTAACGCTCGGGGCTCCAGTCGGTCGCGGCGGCGGGCATGGCGGCTCCTTGTGCGCGGTGGCGGCAGTATCGCAGGCGGCGGGGCCGGGTCAACCGGATCGGTCGAAACCCCGGCCTGCGCTTATGACAAGGCCCCGATGGTTTCCCGCCGGGGCCGTCATCCGCCACCCGCCACCGTCAGGTCAGCGGTTCGGGTTCCATCCCGCCGTCGGCCTTGGGCGACTTGGGCTTGGTCTTGGGGATCGTCGTGACGCTGGCGGTGGCCGTCGGGGGATTGCCCTGATCATCACCCCGGCCCAGCGGCTCGCCCCGGATCACCCGGCCGATCTCGCCACCGGTCAGCGTTTCGTATTCCAGCAGCCCCTCGGCCAGCCGCCGCAGATCATCGGCCTTTTCGGTCAGGATGCGCTTGGCGGTCTCGTAGCCCTCATCGACGATCTTGCGCACCTCGACGTCGATCAGGGCCATCGTCTCGGGCGAATGCGGCGAGCCGCCCGAGTAGTTGCCAAGGTAGCTTTGCTGTTCGTTGGCATAGTCGATATTGCCGAGCGTGTCGGAAAACCCGAACTGCGTCACCATCGCGCGGGCGATCTTCGACACCTGCTGGATGTCCGACGACGCGCCCGAGGTCACGTTCTCCTTGCCGAAGATCAGCTCTTCCGCGACCTTGCCGCCCATCGCCATCGCGATCTTCGACTTGTACTTGGTGTAGGTCACCGAAAGCTGATCGCGCTCCGGCAGGCTCAGAACCAGACCCAGCGCGCGGCCGCGCGGGATGATCGTCGCCTTGTGGATCGGGTCGTGCTGCGGCACGTTCAGGCCGACGATGGCGTGACCGGCCTCGTGGTAGGCGGTCAGCTTCTTCTCGTCCTCGCTCATCACCATGCTGCGGCGCTCGGCGCCCATCATGACCTTGTCCTTGGCGTTCTCGAAGTCTTCCATCGTGACGAACCGCCGACCGACGCGCGCCGCCCGCAGCGCCGCCTCGTTGACCAGGTTCGCCAGATCGGCGCCCGAAAAGCCCGGCGTGCCGCGCGCGATGATGCGCAGATCGACGTCCGGCCCCAGCGGCACCTTGCGCGAGTGCACCGTCAGGATCTTCTCGCGGCCCTTGATGTCGGGGTTCGGCACGGTGATCTGGCGGTCAAAGCGGCCGGGGCGCAGCAGCGCCGGGTCCAGCACATCGGGGCGGTTGGTCGCCGCCACGATGATGATGCCCTCGTTCGCCTCGAACCCGTCCATTTCGACCAGAAGCTGGTTCAGCGTCTGCTCGCGCTCGTCATTGCCGCCGCCATAGCCGACGCCACGCGAGCGGCCCACGGCGTCGATTTCGTCGATGAAGACGATGCAGGGCGCGTTCTTCTTGGCCTGCTCGAACATGTCGCGCACACGGCTGGCGCCGACGCCGACGAACATCTCCACGAAGTCGGAGCCCGAGATGGTGAAGAACGGCACGCCCGCCTCGCCCGCGATGGCGCGCGCCAGAAGGGTCTTGCCGGTGCCGGGCGGGCCGACCAGCAGCGCGCCTTTCGGGATCTTGCCGCCGAGACGACTGAATTTCTGCGGGTTGCGCAGGAATTCGACGATCTCTTCGAGCTCTTCCTTGGCCTCGTCGATCCCGGCCACGTCGTCGAACGTCACCCGGCCATGCTTTTCGGTCAGCAGTTTGGCGCGCGATTTGCCAAAGCCCATCGCCCCGCCTTTGCCGCCGCCCTGCATCCGGTTCATGAAGAACAGCCAGATGCCGATCAGCACGATGAACGGCAGCCAAACCCCCAGCAGCGACATGAAGCCCGATTGCTGCTGCGCCTTGGCATCCACGATCACGTTCTTGGCCAGCAGCTTGTCAGTGACGTTCTCGCCATCCGGCTTGATCGTCATGTATTGCTGGCCGTCCTTGCCGCGCACCAGGATGCGCTCGCCATCGAGCGTGACGCTGGCGACATCGCCACCGTCGAGCCGCTGAACGAAATCCGAATAGGCGACCGAGCGGGTGGCCATCGTCGCTTCGCTGCCGCTGAACAGGTTGAACAGCGCCAGGATCAGCAGGAACAGCACGACCCAGAATGCGATATTTCTCGCGTTGCCCACGTGGGACCTCCTTGCAGGCGGCACACGAACCTCCGTTGTCCAGTGTCGCCGATATTGTTCCCGTCTAAGATAGACATTCGACGGTTGCGTTCAATGTGATAAAAGCGAAGTAAAATAGTCACTCTCGCCCCGGGCCAGTTCGGCGGCCCAGCCCTCCGATCGCCCGGCCAGTGGCGCCGCCACCAGCGTCGCCCCCCGCCACACCCCCGGCGCCGACAGAAGGGTCGCCCGCTTCAGCCCCGTTTCGCGCCATTTCGGGCAAGCCGCAAGGCCCGCGTTGCCCAACGCGGCGATTTCCAGCCCGCCGGTCGGCGTGCCCTCGGGCGCGTTCAGGCGCCAGCGCCGGTCCCAGATCGCGCCCGGCGCGGCCGTCTTGCCCTTTACCGCCTGCAATTCGCGGGTCAGGCGCAGCTGCGTCTTGCGCACCGTCAGCAGGCAGCCGTGCAGCGACATGTCGCGCCCTTCGGCGACCGCGGCCAGCGCCTCGGCCAGCGTCTCGTGGCGGGGCCGGTATTCGGCCGAGGCGACCCAGGCCAGCGCGTGCGACAAAAGCCGCCGCCGCAGTTCGGCGGGCAGCGCCAGCAAGGCCGCCCGCTCGATCGTCACGTCGCCCGCCTCGACCGTGGCGATCCGCCGCGCCGCGTCCTGCGCCGCATGGTCGAGCGCGTCGCGCGCCTCGGCCAGCCGCAGCGTGGTGGCCCGCAGCGCCACCGCGTTCAGCCCCAGCGGCTCCAGCCCGGCCAGCACCTGCCGGGCGCGCACCCGAGCAAACCGGGGATCGGCGTTGGAGGGGTCATCGACCCAACCCAGCCGCCGCGCAGTCAGGTAGCCGCGCAGATCGGACCGCGCCACCCCCAGCAGCGGGCGCAGCCAGTCCACACCCAGCGAGCGGCGGCGCGGCGCCATCGCGGACAGCCCGTCGACCCCGGCCCCGCGCGCCAGCCGCATCAGGAACGTCTCGGCCTGGTCGTCGGCGGTGTGGCCCAACGCCACGGCCCCCAGCCCCTCTGCCAGCGCCCAGTCCGCCATCAGCGCATAGCGCGCGCGGCGGGCCTGATCCTGCAGGTTGCCGCTGCCATCCCAGCCGTTCCAGCGCAACGTGGTGTGGGCGATGCCAAGGCCCTCGCAGACCTCGGCCACCATCGCCGCCTCGGCGCGCGCGGCGGGGCGCAGGCCGTGATCCACCGTCGCGGCGTGCAGCGCGGCCCCGGTGCGCTGCGCCCAGTCGCGCAGAAGGTGCAACAGCGCCATCGAGTCGCCGCCGCCCGAAACGGCAACGCCCAACCGGGCGGGCCGGTCGGGCGTCAAGCCTGCGTCGATCGCGCGCGCCAGTGCGTCGTCAGAGGACGTTGCGTCCAGCGTCACTTGCACCCGAGACCCTGCATCGCCTTGGTGGCGTCGGCGATGGCGGGTGCCCCCGGATAGCGCACCGAGACCTGGCCCAGCGTGGTGCAGGCATCCTGCGTCTGACCCAGTTTTCCCAGGCTCACGCCCAGCTTTGTCAGCGCGTCAGGCGCCTTCGGCCCCTTGGGATAGCTCGAAAAGCTGTCAAGGTAGGCGCGCGCGGCATTCGCCGTGTCGCCCGCCTTCGACAGCGACTCGCCGCGGTAGAACAGCGCCTCGCCGGTCAGCGGCCCGCCCGTGTAGGTCTGGGCGAAGGTCGCGAACAGGTCGGCCGCGCCGCGGAAGTTGCCGCCGTCGTAGGCCGCTTTCGCCGCGTCGAAGTCGGCCTTTTCGCTGACCGCAAGCTCCGGCCCGCTGGAGGCGGGCGGCTGCGGGGCGGTCGGGGCGACCACCGTCGTGCCGCCACTGGCATCGCCGCCCAGTGGCGCAGTCTTGCCGATCTTGCTGGTGTCGCCGCCCTGCGCCTCGGTCAGCCGGTATTGCAGGTCGCCGATCCGGTTCGTGCCGTCGGCGACCACGCGATTGATGCGGTTCTGCAGGTCTTCGGTCTGCGACGTCAGGCTTTGCAGCGCCGCCTCGATCGCGTCGAGCCGGGCCTGCGCGGTATTGCTGGCGGGCGCCTGCACCGAACTTGCGCCGGTCGCCTTCAGCTCCTGCTTAAGGCTCAGCACCTCGGCCTGAACGGTTTGCAGGTCGGCCTGGATATCGGCCAGCGTCTGCTTGTTCGACTGGCCGACGGCGGCGCCCGCAAGCGCCACCGCCAGCACGAGCCCGGCCGCCGAAACCTTCACCAACCCGAGCATCCCAGCCTCCTTACCCGTTCAGGCCCTGGGACAGCACGGTGACCGCGCGACGGTTCTGCGACCAGCAGGATTCGTCGTCACAGGTCGCGATCGGGCGCAGCTTGCCATAGGTGATGGTCTTGATGCGACCCGCCCGGACGCCCTGCCCGACCAGAAACTCCTGCACAGCTCCGGCGCGGCGGGCGCCCAGCGCCATGTTGTATTGCTCGGTCCCGCGCTCGTCGGCATGACCTTCAACGATGATGGCGTAGTCGGGATACTTGTTCAGCCACTGCGCCTGCGCCGTCAGGATCTGCGTCGCCTCGGGCGTCAGCGTGCTCTGGTCTTGCAGGAACAGGACGCGGTCGCCCACGGTCTGGTTGAAGTAGGCGACCGAGGCCGGATTGCCGGCATCGCCCAGCCCCTGGCTGGAGATGCCGCCCGCACCGCCAGCCCCCCCTGCACCGCCCGCACCGTTCGCCCCGGCGCCGCCGTTCGTGTAGCGGTTGGGGTTGTTGCAAGCCGCCAGCCCGAGGGCTGCGACGAGCAGAACCGCCTTGTTGAAGTTCAGCATGACGTCATTCCTTTGTGTTCTCGGCCCTATGGGGCCACCATAACATGTTTCTGGGCCGTTGTAACCGACGGCCATCGGGGTTCAGGGAAGCAGGGGCCCCCAGGCCGGATCGGACGCGGCGCCGTCGGTCGGCACGCGCTTGAGGTTCCGGCCCGAGATATCAACCGAATAAAGCTGCGGGGCGCTGTCGGCACCGGCGGCCTCGCGGGTGAACATGATGACGCGGCCATTCGGCGCCCAGGTCGGACCCTCGTCAAGGAACGACGCCGTGAGCAGGCGTTCCTCGCTGCCATCGGCCTTCATCACGCCAATGTAGAACCGGCCATCGTTCTGCTTGGTGAAGGCGATCAGGTCGCCGCGCGGCGACCAGACCGGGGTGGCGTATTTGCCGGGGCCAAAGCTGATCCGCGTCGCATCACCGCCGCCGGTCGCCATCACATAGATCTGCTGCTCGCCCGAGCGGTCGCTTTCGAACACGATCTGCGAGCCGTCCGGCGAATAGCTCGGCGCCGTCTCGATCGAGGGCGCGTTGGTCAGCCGCTTGTTGGTGCCGGACGCGAGGTCGATCGAGTAAAGGTCGGTGTTGCCGCCCTGTTCCAGCGAGAACACCGCCGAGCGGTCATCGGGCGAGAAGCGCGGCGCGAAGGTCATCGTGCCGGGCTGGTCGTCCAGCATCGTCTGCTGCAGCGTCGCAAGGTCCATGACGTAGATATGCGGAAAGCCCGACTGATAGCTGACATAGATGATCCGCTTGCCATCGTGCGAAAAGCGCGGCGCCAGCACGATCGACCGGTTGTCGGTCAGATAGCTGGTGTTGGCGCCGTCGTAGTCCATCACGCCCAGCTTCATCTGGCGCTGCGCCTTCGGCCCGCTTTGCGAAACGAACACCACGCGGCTGTCGAAGTAGCCCGACTCGCCGGTGATGCGGCTGTAGACGGCATCGGCCACCTTGTGCCCCATCCGCCGCCAGGCCGAGACCGGGCCCGCAAACTGCAACCCCTCGCCCATCGCCTGGCCCGAGAACACGTCGAACAGGCGGAACTTCACCACCACCTTGTCGCCCTGCACGCTGACCGCCCCGGTGATCAGCGCCTGCGCGTTGATCGCCTTCCAGTCGGGGTACTGCACCGGCGCGTCGAAGCTGGACACCTTGCTGATGAAGGCGCTTGACGGGATCTGCCGGAACAGCCCGGTTCCGGTCAGGTCGTCGGCGATCACCTGGCTGATGTCGCCCGCCGCCTTCGCCCCGGCGGCGTTTTCGGCGATGAACGTGGGCAGCGCGTAGGGCATCGGTTCGATCACCCCCTGCGTCAGCTCCAGACGCAACGGGGCCGCCAGCGTCGGCGAGACAAGCACCGCAGCCTGCCAGGCGAGCGCGAGGACGATTGCGAAGGGCCGAGCAAGAGTCATTTGAGCCTCATTCCGTCTGGGTTGAATACCATTTCGATATCACGCCACTGGTCGTACTTGTCCGGTGGCAGGTTGAATCCGTTCGCACTGCCACGCAGGATCGCGCGCCGCGCCTTTTCAAAGGCGGCCTGCACCGCCCCCGCATCGCTTCCGCCGCTGTTCGACAGGAGTTTTATCGAGGCCGGGATCACCGATCCATCCTGATTCAGCGAGAAGGCGACCGCGACCGTGATATCCGCAGCGGCCGACCCCGGATCGACGATCCAGGTGTTCTTCAGCGCCGACAACAAGCCGCTGGTGTCGCCCGAGGTCAGCGGCGGCCCGGCGGATTTCTGCGCCGCGCTGCCGGTCGGCTGATCGCCGGTGGTGCCGTCGCCGCCCGCCGCCGCCAGCGCCGCCGCCATCGCCGAGGCCGTGCCGGTGGTCGACGTCGCGGGTTTGGCGGGCTTGGCTGGTTTGGCGGGCTTGGCATCGCCCTTTGGCGCGGTGTCGGGCTTGGCCGCGGTGTCGGGCGTGCCCGTGGTGTCGGCCGCCGCCGCGGCCACCGCATCGGCGGTGGACGTGTCGGGCGCCGGGGGAGCGGGGCGGGTCTTCGGGCGCGGGCTCGACTTCGGCGCCATCTGCGGCGCGCCGTTGACGCTCGCGTCCGGCGCCGTCGTCTCGGGCACTATCTGGGCCGCCGCCTCTTTCGGCGCGGCGGCCTCTTTCGGCGGCTTCGGCGTCGGCGTCGGGGTCGCGTCGGGTGCCACCTCGGGCTGCGGCACGTCGGCCACTTTCACGTCGGGCTTCGGCGCGGGCGCCGGCGTCGGCGCGACTCGCGGCACGGCCTTCGGCGGCGGCGCGGGGCTGATCACGGGCGCGGGCGCGGGTTCCGGCGGCGGGGTCGGCGCGGGTGGCGGCACCGTATCCACCTTGGCCGGTGCGGGCACCTTCTTGGGCACCACGGGCTTGGCGTCGGCCTTCGGCTCGGGCGTCGGTTTCGGCGCGGGCGCGGGTTTCGGCGCCGCCTCGGGTTGCGGCGCGGGCGCGGGCGGGGTCTCGGCGGCGTCGGGCCTGGGCGTGGCCACATCGGTCTGCGGCTTGCCCGGCGGCGGCGAGGCGGCCGCCGTCATCTGCGCCAGCTCCGCGCTCGACAGCAGCGACACGTCCGAGGTCTGGATCGGCGGCGCCTCATGGCTCGCCGTCAGCAGCCCCCCGAACAGAAGCCACAGGATCAGGCCAAGATGCCCGATGCCAGAGATGATGGTGCCGGTCCGCATGATCGGTTCGGCCTAGCCGCCGCTGCCATTGAGCTTGGGTCCGTCGGGGTCGGTGACCAGGCCGATGTCGCGGAACCCGCCCGCGTTCAACGCCCCCATCACCTGCGCCACGCGCGAATAGGGAATGCTGCCGTCCGCCCGCAGGTAGACCTTCTTGTCCGCCCGCTCGGCCGAGATCGCCTGAAGCTTGACGATCAGGTCATTCGCGTCGATCTCGGTGGTCTGCAGCATGATCTTGCCGTCGGGCGCCAGCGTGATGGTCAGCGGCTCCTCCTTCTCGGTCGGCAGCGCCGTCGCCGCCGTCTTCGGCAGCTTGATCGGCACACCCACCGTCAGCAGCGGCGCCGCCACCATGAAGATGATCAGAAGCACCAGCATCACGTCCACGAAGGGCGTGACGTTGATCTCCGACATCGCGGCGCTGCGTCCGCGCCGCCTCCGGCCCCGGCGCCCGCCCCCGCCGCCCTTCTGGATCACCCCGGCCCCCATGGCTCAGGCGTCCAACTGGCGCGACAGGATGGTGGCGAACTCGTCGGCGAAGGCTTCGTAGCCCGACACCACGCGGTCACTGTCAGCCGACAGCTTGTTGTAGAAGATCACGGCCGGAATGGCCGCCAGCAGGCCAAGGCCGGTCGACAGCAGCGCCTCGGCTATGCCGGGGGCGACCACGGCCAGGTTGGTGTTCTGGCTGATCGCGATTTCCTCGAAGGCGTGCTTGATGCCCCAGACGGTGCCGAACAGGCCGACGAACGGCGCGGTGGACCCGACCGTGGCCAGAAACGCCAGCCCCCCGTTCAGCCCCTCGGCCTCTTTCGCGATCGCCACGTCCATCGACCGGTCGATGCGGGCCTGCGCCCCCGCGATCAGCCCGCCATCCTGGCGGTGGCTGCGCCGCCATTCCAGCATCCCCGAGGCGAAGATCTTTTCGGACGCGCCTTCGGGCTGCGAGCCGATCTTCTCGAACAGCTCATCCAGCGGTTCGCCCGACCAGAAGGCGCGGTCGAACACGGTCGCCTCGCCGCGCGCGCGGCGGTAAAGGATGTGCTTCTGGATGATGATCGACCAGGACCAGAACGAGGCGATGATCAGCAGGATCATCACGATCTGCACGGTCAGAGTCGCCCGCGCGAAGAGCGCGAGCATTGAAAAATCGAGCGCCTGCGCGTTCGCAAGTGTCGTGGTGTCCATGGTGCCTGCTCGTTTCGGATCGGCCGCTCTCACGGCGGCTTGGGTTAGCACTGATTCTATCTGTGTTTTAGGGCAAATGCCAACACATGCGTGTGACCCCGCCTTACAATTGCTGCATTCCCGCCATGCACTGGCGGATCACCGCCGGCAGCCGCACCGGCCCGGCCGCCCCCAGGCAGACCAGCGTCACCCGCGCCACGAACAGCCGTTCGGCGCCCCGCAGCACCACCTGATCCAGCACGACCCGCGCGCCGGTCAGCGCGTGCAGCGTGGTCTCCACCTCCAGCAGGTCGTCGAACCGAGCAGGCGCAAGGTAATCCGCCTCCAGCCGCCGCACGGCGAAAACGATGCCTTGCTCCGCCTTCAACCGGACCTGATCGACGCCCAGCCCGCGCACCCACTCGCTGCGCGCCCGCTCGATGAACTTGAGGTAGTTCGCGTAATAGACGACCCCGGCAAGGTCGGTATCTTCGTAGTAGACGCGCTGGGGGAACCGGTGGGTCATTGAATCATCAAAGCCCAAGCTCAAGCGAACAGTTCCGCTGCACACTTCTCAAGTTCATGCTCAACCCGGCTTATTCACGGAAATCGGTTGGATTGGTTGCGTGCGTCTGAAATCGCTGTAGATTCAAGCTGCTAGACAGGAAACGACGGCAGCATCGGACGCACGCATGGGTGAAACGTTACAGCCGGTCACGCCCAGTTTCAACCGGTCGCTTCGGATCGAGAGCAGGACCGGTCGGCTGCCCACCATCACGCGAAACACGCAGCTGGTGGCCATGAACCTCGATCGGCGCGCTGTCGACGTCGAGCGTCACGCAGGCTATCTTCTTTCCGCCCCGCTCGGCCCTGATGCCTCTGCCGGAAAGTTCCAGCACCGCCTCGCGCAACACCTTGAGGTTGGTCGGCTCCGCCATC
>NZ_CBAICG010000042.1:0-29420 GCF_964715405.1 Solirhodobacter sp.
CTGGAGGAGGCGCTGGGGGCGCGGCTCTTCACCAAGGGGCCGCAGGGCTATGCGCTGACCGAGGAGGGCACGCGGCTTCTGGATCACGCGGTGCGCACCGAACAGGCGGTGGCGGGCGCGCTGGAGGAGGTGCGCGGTGGCGCCGGGCAGTTGTCGGGCCAGATCCGCATCGGCGCGCCGGACGGCTGCGCCACCTATGTGCTGCCGCAGGTGGTGGCGGCGATCTGCGACGACAATCCGGGGCTGGAGGTGCAGATCGTCGCGCTGCCGCGCGTCTTCAACCTGTCGAAACGCGAGGCCGACATGGCGATCGCGGTCAGCCGCCCCGAGGCCGGGCGGCTGACGGTGCAGAAGATCACCGACTACCACCTCCATCTGGCCGCCAGCCGCGATTACCTCGCAGCCCACCCGCCGATCCAGTCCCCGGCCGACCTGAAGGGCCACCGCTTTGTCGGCTACATCGCCGACATGATCTTCGACAAGGAACTCGACTATCTCGGCGAGGTCGGGGCCGGGGCGGTGCCGCTGGCCTCGAACTCGGTCACGGTGCAACTGAACTGGGTGCGGCAGGGCGCGGGGGTCGCGGTGGTGCATGACTTCGCGCTGCCGACGGCGCCCGAGGCGGTGCGGGTGCTGGCGGGGCAGGTGGCGCTGCGCCGCGCGTTCTACCTGATCCGCCACGCCGACGACCGCCGGGTGGAGCGGCTGAACCGGTTTGCCGACCTGCTGGCGCAGGGGGTGCGGCGCGAGGTGGCGCGGCTTGAAAGCCTTGCTTGACAGAATGTCGCGGCGGACCGACGCTGAAGGCCCACCTTGGAGGAGGGGAAACGATGATCGTTCAGCAGATCCTTAAGGGCAAACCCGAAGGCGCGGTGGTGACAGTGCCGCCCGGAACCACGGTCGCGGAAGCGGTGGAGATTCTGTCGGCGCGGCGGATCGGGGCGCTGATCGTCTCGACCGATGGCCGCCATGTCGCGGGCATCCTGTCGGAACGCGACGTGGTGCGTGAACTCGGCCGCCGCGGGCCGGACAGCCTGAACGACCCGGTCGAGAAGGTGATGACCACGGCCATCGTCGGCTGCACCCCGGACGAGCGCGCCGAAAGCGTGATGCAGAAGATGACCGATGGCCGCTTTCGCCACATGCCGGTGATGGAGGGCGCCGTGATGGTCGGCCTGATCTCGATCGGCGACGTGGTGAAGGCGCGGCTGTCTGAACTGGGGATGGAAAAGGACGCGCTGGAGGGGATGATCAAGGGCTTCTGAAGCGGACGGGGTCTTGCAAACCGCGGCGCAATCTTGTTGCGTGCGCCAAGACGTCTTGGAGGGCCCCATGCGCATCGGACTTTACCCCGGCACCTTCGACCCGCTGACGCTCGGCCATCTGGACATCATCCGGCGGGCGACGGTGCTGGTCGACCGGCTGGTGATCGGCGTGGCCATCAACCGCGACAAGAAACCCTTGTTCTCGCTGGAGGAACGGGTGGCGATGATCGAGGCGGAATGCGCCGGTCTGGTGCAGAAGACCGGTGTCGAGATCGTGGCACATCCGTTCGAGAACCTGCTGATCGACTGCGCCCGCGATGTCGGCGCCGGGCTGATCATCCGCGGGCTGCGCGCGGTGGCGGATTTCGAATACGAATACCAGATGGTCGGCATGAACCGCGCGCTGGATGCCAGCATCGAGACGGTGTTCCTGATGGCCGAGGCGCGGCATCAGGCGATCGCCTCGAAGCTGGTGAAGGAAATCGCGCGGCTGGGCGGCGACGTGTCGAAGTTCGTCACGCCGCCGGTGCGCGCGGCGCTGGTGGCGCGCTACGGCTGAGGGCGCGCGCGGGGGCCGGCCCCCGCACCCCCGGAGTATTTCCGCCAAGAAGAATGGGGGCGCCGTTTCAGGCGCCGTAGACGGCGCGGTGGGCGATCCGGCGCACGTCACCGGCGTAGATGTCGAGATCGAGGCGGGTGTCGAGCGGCAGCCGCGACAGTTCGGCGACCGTGCGCAGGTAGGCCACGCGGTTGCGGGCGGCGGCGCGGAGGTGGGAAACGAGCGATTTCATCTTGGCATCCTTTCGGATCGGAAGGGCGGCATCGGTGCCGTCATGCCAAGATTTGGGGAAGATGGTGGCGCTAACAACCTGCAGGGCGCGCGAGGCGGCATGCGTCAAACGCATAGCTCTGGAAGAAACGCTGTAACTCGTTGATCGAGCGGTCAGAATGGCGGCAGCGCGCCGATCGCAACGAAGCCGCGCAACATCTCATCCACCGCGACTGCGGCAAGAATGATGCCCATGACGCGGCTGATCACCACCTCGCCGGTGATTCCGATCACCCGGTGAATCGGGGCGGCGAGCAACAGCAGGGTCAGCGTGCAGGCCAGAACCCCCGCCATCAGCGCCGCCGTCATGGCCTGCGCCGGGATGGCGACGCGGGTGTTGTCGGTCAGCACCACGACCGCCAGCATGGCGCCGGGCGAGGCGATGGAGGGGATCGCGATCGGGATCACCGCGACGTGGCGCGGATCGGCAGCGGCGGTGCTGGCATCGGGCTTGGGCGGGCCGAAGATCATCGACAGCGCGAAGACCAGCAGCACGAGCCCACCCGCGATCTGGAACGCGGGCAGCGGGATGTTCAGCGCATCAAGCACGATCTGCCCGCCCACCAGGAAGGCCAGCAGCACCCCGAAGGCCACCGCCACGGCGCGGAACGCCACCCCGCGGCGCGCAGCCGCCGGGATGCCCGCGGTGGCGGCGAGGAAGATCGGCAGCGTGCCCACCGGGTCGATGACGACCCAGAGGGTGATGAACTGCTGGATCAGGACGGAGGACGAGGGCATCGGGGGAATCCGGAACGTGAACGCCCCCGATGTGATGTCAGAGCAGCTTGCCCATCGCAACCGCCGTATCGGCCATGCGGTTGGAGAAGCCCCACTCGTTGTCATACCAGCTCAGGATGCGCACCATCGTGCCGTCCATCACCTTGGTCTGGTCCATGTGGAAGACCGAGGAATGCGGGTCGTGGTTGAAATCGTGGCTGACGTTGGGGGCGTCGGTATAGCCCAGGATGCCCTTCAGCTTGCCATCGGCGGCGGCACGGATCGCGGCGTTGATCTCCTCCACCGAGGTGGCGCGGCTGGCCTCGAACACCAGATCGACGACCGAGACGTTGGGCGTCGGCACCCGGATCGCAACGCCGTCGAGCTTGCCCTTCAATTCCGGCAGCACGAGGCCGACGGCCTTGGCGGCGCCGGTCGAAGTCGGGATCATGCTGAGCGCGGCGGCGCGGGCGCGGTAAAGATCCTTGTGCATCGTGTCCAGCGTCGGCTGGTCGCCGGTGTAGCTGTGGATCGTCGTCATGAAGCCCTTGGTGATGCCGACGGTGTTGTGCAGCACATAGGCGACCGGCGCCAGGCAGTTGGTGGTGCAGGAGGCGTTCGAGACGATCAGGTCGTCCTTGGTCAGCGTGTCATGGTTGACGCCGTAGACGATGGTCTTGTCGGCCCCGGCCGAGGGCGCTGAAACCAGCACCCGGCTGGCGCCATTTTCCAGGTGGATCTTGGCCTTGTCCTTGTCGGTGAAGATGCCGGTGCATTCCAGCACGATGTCGATGTGCTTCCACGGCAGCTCGGCCGGGTTGCGGATCGCCGTCACCTCGATCGGGCCGCGGCCGGCGTCGATGGTGGTGGCGGTGGTGGTGACGGTGCCGGGGAAGCGGCCGTGCACCGAGTCAAAGCGCAGCAGGTGGGCGTTGGTCTCGACCGGGCCGAGATCGTTGATCGCCACCACCTCGATGTCGGTGCGGCCGGATTCGATGATGGCGCGCAGCACGTTGCGCCCGATGCGGCCGAAGCCGTTGATGGCTACCTTGACAGTCATGAGCATCTTCCTCTTGCGAATGGGCGCGGCCCTTGGGTGCGGTGGTCCGGGCTGGGGCGCGGGGGGGTGATCTGGGGCGTCAGTCTCCGCCGTGTCGTGCGACTTACCGCCAGAATTCGAGGTAATTGGTGAAGGCCATGATCTTCTGACCGAGAAAGATCGCCATGTGGGATTGATTGGCGAAATGATCGACCCCGAAGGTCAGCACGAGCACGAGGCCAAGGATCAGCGCGATGCGGTTGGTCACACATTCATTCCTGCTGCCGCCGGGCAGGACCACCCGGCATCACGGGGCCCGGACGTGCGACACCGATGTGCCGCAGGGCCGGAGGCGCCCGGCGCGGAAGGCTCCGCGCCGGGCAAGGATCAGAGAAGCGACCTGGCCTTTGCCACGGTCGCTTCAACGGTGATGCCGAATTCGGTGAACAGCCGTTCCGCCGGGGCGGAGGCGCCGAAGCCGGTCATGCCGATGAAGCCCGACTTGCCGGTGCGGCCACGTTCGCCCGACAGCCAGCGATCCCAGCCGAACTCGCCCGCCGCCTCGATCGCCACGCGCACCGGGCCTGCGGGCAGCACCTTTCTGCGGTAGCTTTCGGGCTGCGCGGCGAACAGTTCCATGCAGGGCATCGAGACGACGCGGGTGCCGATGCCCTCGGCCTCCAGCGTCTCGCGCGCCTTCAGGGCGATCTGCACTTCGGACCCGGTGGCGATCAGGATCACCTGCCGCTTGCCGGTGGCCTCGGCCAGCACATAGGCGCCCTGCGCGGTCAGGTTCTTGCTGGTGTGCTCGGTGCGCAGCGTCGGCAGGTTCTGGCGGCTGAGCGCCAGCACCGTGGGCGTGGTGGTGGCGTTCAGCGCCAGTTCATAGGCCTCGGCGGTCTCGATCGTATCGCAGGGGCGCATGAGCCAGGTGTTGGGCGTGGCGCGGCAGATCGCCAGATGCTCGATCGGCTGGTGGGTCGGGCCATCCTCGCCCTGACCGATCGAATCATGCGTCATCACATAGATGGTGGGCACGCCCATCAGCGCCGACAGCCGCATCGCGCCGCGGGCGTAGTCGGTGAAGCACAGGAAGGTGCCGCCGTAGGGGCGGATGCCGCCATGCAGCACCATGCCGTTCATCGCCGCCGCCATGCCGTGTTCGCGGATGCCGTAGTGGATGTAGCGGCCCTTGCGGTTTTCCGGGTTGAAGATGGTCTGATCGCCAGTTTTGGTCAGGTTCGAGCCGGTCAGGTCGGCCGAGCCGCCCAGCAGTTCCGGCATCATCGGGTTGACCACCTCGAGCACCATCTCGGACGATTTGCGGGTCGGAACCTTCGGCTTGGCCTCGCTCATCTGTTTTTTCAGCGCGCGGATCACGGCGCCCAGCTTCTTGGGCGCCTCGCGCCGCATCACGCGGTCGAACTCCTCGCGCTTGGCGGCCGAGAGGTCGGCGACGCGGCCTTCCCAGGCGGTGCGGTCCTGCGCGCCACGGGCGCCGACGGCCTCCCATTCCGCCTTGAGGTCGGCGGGGATGACGAAGGCGGGGTAATCCCAGCCGTAGATTTCGCGAACCTTGACGATTTCTTCGGGGCCGAGCGGCGAGCCGTGGGCACCCGCGGTGTCCTGCTTCTTGGGCGAACCAAAGCCGATGTGGGTCTTGCAGTCGATCATCACCGGCTTGTCGGACGCCTTCGCGGCGGTCATCGCGCGGTCGATGTCGTCGGGGTCATGGCCATCGCAGTGCAGCACGGTCCAGCCCGAGGCGGCAAAGCGGGCGCGCTGGTCGGTGACGTCCGACAGGCTGACCTTGCCGTCGATCGAGATCGAGTTGTTGTCCCACAGCACGATCAGCTTGCCCAGCTTCTGCATGCCGGCAAGGCCGATCGCTTCCTGGCTGATGCCTTCCATCAGGCAGCCGTCGCCCGCGATCACCCAGGTGGTGTGATCCACGATCTTGCGACCGAAGCGGGCGCGCAGCGATTCCTCGGCGATGGCGAAGCCGACCGCGTTCGCGATGCCCTGACCCAGCGGGCCGGTCGTCGTCTCGATGCCGCGCGCATGGCCGTATTCCGGGTGGCCTGCGGTCTTCGATCCCCACTGGCGGAAGTTCCTGATCTGCTCGATCGTCATGTCGGGCGAGCCGGTCAGGTGCAAGAGCGCGTAAAGCAGCATCGAGCCATGCCCGGCCGACAGGATGAAACGGTCGCGATCCGGCCATTCGGGGTTCTTCGCATCGAACTTGAGATGCTTGGAGTAGAGCACCGTCGCCACGTCGGCCATGCCCATCGGCATCCCCGGATGGCCGGAATTGGCGGCCTGAACCGCGTCGATGGCCAGCATCCGGATCGCGGACGCCTTGCGCCAGTGGTCAGGGTGCGTGCTGCGCAGGGTTGCGATGTCCAAGGGTCAGTCTCCTCCACCGGGGTTTTCGGGCCGCTTTTCGCCGTCTTGAGCCCTCATATCAGCGTCTGGCCACAGATCAAGCGCACGGGACGCCGCAGCCCGGGGATTGTGGGAAGAATTCGGTCGTGGCTTTGGTTTAAGATCGGCAGGCCGCACCCGAGGGGCGATTCGGGCGCGGTGCAGGCCAGGAAGAAGGAAAACGTCATGCAGGATTTGCAGGAACTGGAGCGGCGCATCACGCTCGCGCTGGACCGCATCGCCCAGGGGGTCGAGGCGCTGGACGGGCTGACCGTGCTGCCGCAGGGGGCCACGGCGCCCGAACCGCAGGCCCCGGCCGCCGACCCGGAAGCGCAGCGGCTGGCCGAAGCGCTGCAGGTGGAGCGGGACGCGAACGCCCAGTTGCAGGCGCGGCTGCAAGCGCTGCACGACCGCCAGGCCGCCGGGTCGGCGCCGCTGGAGGCGCGCGTCGAAGCACTGACCGCACAGATCGACGCGCAGGGGATCGAGCTTGGGCGGATGAAATCCACCAGCGTGCAACTGCGCGAGACGAACCGCGCGCTGCGCGAGGCGGCCGAGCGCGGGGTCAGCGATCCGCAGCTTGTCAACAAGTCGCTGCAGGCGGAACTCGACGCGCTGCGCGCCGCCCGGGCCGCCGAAGTGGCGGAACTCGATGGCATTCTTGCCGAACTGAAGCCCCTGATCGGGGAGGATACCGATGCCTGAAGTGACCGTGACCGTGGGCGGCCGCCCGTTCGAAGTGGCCTGCCAGGCGGGGGAAGAGCTGTTCCTGCGCGCCGCCGCCAAGGCGCTGGATACCGAAGCGCGGGTGCTTCTGGACCAGATCGGCCGGATGCCCGAAAGCCGGATGCTGCTGATGGCGGGGCTGATGATCGCCGACCGGGTGGCTGGGATGGAGGATCAGGCCCGCGCCCAGACCGCGAAGCTGGCGCAGATCGAGGCGGAACTGGCGGACCTGAAAGCCCGTCCCGCGCCCGCGCCGGAACGGATCGAGGTGCCGGTGCTGCCGCGCTCGGTCACCGACACGCTGGCCGAGATGGCGGCGCGCGCCGAGGCGCTGGCGGCGGCGCTGGCCGAACGGCTGCCGCCGGTCACGCCGACGCCCTGACACGCGAAACGACCTGACACGCGAAACGGATCACCCCCGCGCAAGCGGGGGTCTTGCGGTCAGGCGTCCGCCCGGCTCAGCCGTTGGCTTCGCGGATCTTCGCGGCGGCGTCCTTGTCGAAGGTCACGCCCTTCGCCTCGAACAGCGCGTCCAGTTCGCCCGACAGCGTCATCTCGGTGACGATGTCGCAGCCGCCGACGAATTCGCCCTTGACGTAAAGCTGCGGGATCGTCGGCCAGTCCGAGAAGTCCTTGATGCCCTGACGGATGTCCGGATCGGCGAGCACGTTCACATCGGTGAACTGCACCCCCATGTAATTCAGCACCCCCGCCACCCGGCTGGAAAAGCCGCATTGCGGCATCATCTTGGTGCCCTTCATGAACAGCACGACGTCGTTCGAGGTGACGGTATCGCGGATATTGTCTTTCGCGCTCATGGCCGAGCCCTTCTGTGGTCTGCGGCGGGGCCGCGGGATGATGGAATGTGGTGCCGGATCAGTCCGGCGCCTTGGTGGTCAGTGCAAGGGCGTGCAATTCGCCATGCGCCCCGTCCATCTTGCCCTTCAGGCTGGCATAGACGGCGCGCTGCTGCTGCACGCGGTTGAGGCCGCGGAAGCTTTCGTCGATCACTTCCGCCGCCCAGTGGTTGCCGTCACCGGCCAGGTCGGTGATGGTGATGCGCGCCTTGGGAAAGTCGGCGCGGATCAGGTTCTCGATGTCTTGGGCTTCGATCGCCATCGGGCAGGGGTCCTGTCGGTTGTCTGGTGCAAATCTATGCCCCGCCCCGGCCTGCCGCAAGAGCGGGCCGGGGGAGGCGCCGGAAAACAGATGCGACGAATGTGCCTTTCGCCGGACCTGCCCACTCATCTTGGCACAAATACCCTCGGGGGGTGCGGGGGGCAGACAGCCCCCCGCCTGCCGCAGCGTCAGCCCACCGCGCGCGCGAAGGCGCTGCGATAGAGCGCCGAGAGATCGGTCAGCGCCGCCTCGGACCCGCCGATCCGCACCATGTGGCCGCCGAACCGGCCGACCGCATGGACCGGCACCCCGGCATGGTTTGCCACCCCCATCAGCGCCTCGGCCTGATCGAAGGAACAGGACACGAGGTAGCGCGCCTGATCCTCGCCGAACAGGAACCCGGTGTCGGCGCTGTCCAGCGTCAGGCCCAGCCCGGCGCCCTCGGCCATTTCGAACGCGGCCAGCGCAAGGCCACCGTCGGACAGGTCGGTGGCGGCGGTGAACAGGTGGCGGTGCGCGAGCAGGAAGGAGCCGTTGCGTTTCTCGGCGACCAGGTCAACGTGGGGGGCGTCGCCGTCTTCGCGGTGGAACACCTCGGCCAGCAGCGCCGACTGGCCCAGATGGCCGTGGCTTTCGCCGATCACCAGCGCGACCTCGCCATTCTTCGGGTGCCCCGCGATCAAATCGTCGAGGCTGTGCAGGATGCCGACCGCGCCGATGGTGGGGGTGGGCAGGATGCCGGTGCCATCGGTTTCGTTGTAAAGGCTGACGTTGCCCGACACGATCGGCAGGTCCAGCGCGATGCAGGCCGCGCCGATGCCCTTGATGGCGCCGACCAGTTGGCCCATGATCTCGGGCTTTTCCGGGTTGCCGAAGTTCAGGTTGTCGGTCGCGGCGAGCGGCGTCGCGCCGCAGGCGACCAGATTGCGCCAGGCCTCGGCCACCGCCTGCTTGCCGCCCTCGAACGGGTTCGCCTTGACATAGCGCGGCGTCACGTCGCTGGTGAAGGCCAGCGCCTTGCCGGTGCCATGCACCCGCACCACGCCCGCGCCAAGGCCCGGCGCGCGCACCGTGTCGGCCATCACCTGACTGTCGTATTGCTCCCAGACCCAGGCCTTGCAGGCGTAGTTCGGGCAGCCGATCAGCGCCTTCAGGGCGTCGATCGGGTCGATATGCGGCACCGGGTCCATCGGGCCGGGGGCGGGGGTTTCCACCCAGGGCCGGTCATATTCCGGCGCGTTGCCCGCCAGCGCCTTCAGCGGCAGGTCGGCCATCACCCTGTTGCCGTGCATCACGACGAAGCGGTCTTCCGGGATCGTCTCGCCGACGATGGCGAAGTCGAGATCCCAGCGGTCGAAGATCGCCTTCGCCTCGGCCTCCTTCTCGGGCTTCAGCACCATCAGCATCCGTTCCTGCGATTCCGACAGCATCATCTCGTAGGCGGTCATGCCGGTTTCGCGGCAGGGCACGCGGTCAAGGTCGAGCCGGATGCCGAGGTCGCCCTTGTCGCCCATCTCGACCGCCGAGCAGGTCAGGCCCGCGGCGCCCATGTCCTGAATCGAGATCACCGCGCCCGAGGCCATAAGTTCCAGGCAGGCCTCCAGCAGCCGCTTTTCGGTGAAGGGGTCGCCGACCTGCACGGTGGGGCGCTTGTCCTCGATCGTGTCGTCGAATTCTGCGCTGGCCATGGTGGCGCCACCGACGCCGTCGCGGCCGGTCTTGGCACCGAGGTAGACCACCGGCATCCCGACGCCCGAGGCGGCGGAGTAGAAGATCTTGTCGGCATCGGCCAGACCCGCGGCGAAGGCGTTGACCAGACAGTTGCCGTTGTAGGAGCGGTGGAACCGCACCTCGCCGCCGACCGTCGGCACCCCGAAGGCGTTGCCGTAGCCGCCGACGCCCTCGACCACGCCCTTGACCAGATGCGCGGTCTTGGGGTGCGACGGCTCGCCAAAGCTCAATGCGTTCATCGCCGCGATCGGCCGCGCGCCCATCGTGAAGACGTCGCGCAGGATGCCGCCGACGCCGGTCGCGGCGCCCTGATGCGGCTCGATGTAGCTGGGGTGGTTGTGGCTTTCCATCTTGAAGACGATCGCCTGCCGGATTCCCTGATCATTGGCACCGATATCGACCACGCCCGCATTCTCGCCCGGTCCGCAGATCACCTGCGGCCCGGTGGTGGGCAGCGTGCGCAGCCATTTCTTGGATGATTTGTAGGAACAATGCTCGTTCCACATCGCCGAGAAGATGCCCAGTTCGGTGAACGTCGGCTCGCGGCCGATGATGGCCAGCAGCCGCTGGTATTCGTCGGGCTTCATTCCGTGTGCGGCGATCAGCGCGGGGGTGATTTGCGGCTCGTCCATCTTCCGTCTCCCACCGGGTCCGGACGCGGCGGACCCTTTGCCCGCTCTTAGGATATGGGGGCAGGCGGGGGAAGGCCCGAATTCTTCGCCACCTCCACGCCGGGGCCCTGGGGTTCACGGGACGCCCTGATCCCGTGCATCCCGGTGCCGCGGCGCGGCAATTTCGGGCAGGAGGCGGCAAGGGCGAAAAAAAAGGCCGAGCAAAGCTCGGCCCAAGTCCAACAGGGAGGTAGAAGAACCTGTGACAGGGTCGCCAGCTTCTTCTGTGAATGCAGTTAGGGGCTGATGACTCGTGGTTCAAGGGAAATGACGCCGCAGGTGCAGCATGGCCGATATGCATGTCCCGCATATGTGGCGTTTCCGCCTCAGCCGATCTGCTGGCGATGGCGGTGGGCAAAGATTTCCTCGGTGACGAAATCGCGGAAGGCCGACACCCGCTTGGAATGCCGCAACTCCTCGGGGTAGGCGAGGAATACCGGCACATCGGTCGATTCCACATCCGGCAACACGCGGACAAGGTTGGGGAAATCCTCGGTCAGGTAGTCCGGCAGGACGCCGACGCCAAGATGGCTGAGCACCGCCTGCAACACGCCGAAGTAGTTGTTCACCGTCAGCATCGAGGGCACGTTGTAGGCCATCAGCGTCTGCACCAGCGCCGCACCCGCGGCGACCTGCGGCGTGGCCGGGGCCTGACAGATCAGCCGGTGCTGCGACAGGTCTTCCAGCCGTTCCGGCTTGCCCCGTTCCGCGATGTATTGGCTGGAGGCGTAGAGCTGCATCCGGATGTTCATCAGCCGCTTGCGGATCAGGTCGGCCTGGGTCGGCTCCTTCATGCGGATCGCCACATCGGCCTCGCGCATCGGCAGGTCGAGCACGCGTTCTTCCAGCATCAGGTTGATCTTCAGGTCGGGGTATTTCGCGTAAAGCGCCGACAGCCGCGGCGCCAGCCAGAGCGTGCCGAAGCCGGTGGTGGTGGTGACGCGCAATTCCCCCATCACCTCGTCCTCGGTGTCGCGGATGCGCGCCGAAGCGGCATCGAGCCGCTTTACCATTGAACTGGTGGCCTCGAACAGCAACTCGCCCGGTTCGGTGAGAATCAGTCCGCGGGCATGGCGGTGGAACAGCGTCGTGTTCAGGCTCTCTTCCAGCGAGCGAATCTGCCGCGACACGGCCGATTGCGACAGGTGCAGCGTCTCGCCCGCATGGGTCAGGCTGCCCGCGTCCGCGACGGCATGAAATATTCTGAGCTTGTCCCAATCCATCACGCAACTCTTCCAAATTTGTCCGACGCTAACATTGAAGCAGCTTACCTAGACAGGATTTCTGTCATGTAAATGAACTTTTGCGAAATATGTTCTTTGTAGGTCAGAAAGTGTGACCTATCATGGCGGCGCGCGTGCGAACCAGGGAGGGTGCGTCATGAGCCTGCAGGATATCCAGCTTTCCGACCGTTTCGACCTCACGAAATCGCCGGTTCTGCTGAACGGCACCCAGGCGCTGGTGCGGCTGATGCTGATGCAGAAGGCGCGCGACCGGGCGGCGGGGCTGAACACCGCGGGTTATGTCACCGGCTATCGCGGCAGTCCGCTGGGCGCGGTGGACATGCAGATGATGCGCGCGGGCAAGGAACTGGGCGCCGCCGACGTGGTGTTTCAGGCCGGGTTGAACGAGGATCTGGCGGCAACCGCGATCTGGGGCAGCCAGCAGGCCGAGTTGCGCGGCGAGGGGAAATATGACGGCGTTTTCGCGCTCTGGTATGGCAAGGGGCCGGGGGTGGACCGTTCGGGCGACGTAATGCGCCACGCCAACATGGCGGGCACCGCGCCGAAGGGCGGCGTGCTGATGGCGATGGGGGATGACCATACCGGCGAGTCATCCACCACGCTGCACCAGTCCGACTGGGCGATGATGGATGCCTACATGCCGGTGGTCTCGCCCGCGGGGGTGCAGGAAATCCTTGATCTCGGCCTCTATAGCTGGGCGCTGAGCCGGTTTGCCGGAGTCTGGGTCGGCCTCAAGACGATGAAGGACACGGTCGAGGCGACCGCCGTGGTGAATGGCGATCCGCACCGGCTGACCTTCGTGACGCCCGATTTCAAGTTGCCGCCGGGCGGGCTGAACATCCGGCTGATCGACACCCCCGTGCTGCAAGAGGCGCGGATGATCGACTTCAAGCGCTTCGCCGCCGAGGCTTTCGCGCGGGCGAACCGGATCGACAAGCGGGTCTGGGGCCAGCCGGGGGCGAAGATCGGCTTTGTCGCGGCGGGCAAGAACTGGCTTGATCTGGTCCATGCGCTGTCGCTGCTGGGGATCGACGAGGCCGAGGCCGGGCGGCTGGGGATCACCACCTACAAGGTGGCGCAGGTCTGGCCGCTGGACATGCAGAGCTTTCACGAATGGGCCGAGGGGCTTGATCTGATCGTTGTGGTGGAGGAAAAGCGCAAGCTGATCGAAGTGCAGGTGAAAGAGGCGATCTTTGATGATCGCAAGGGCCGCCGCGTCTACGGCTGGCACAAGGGCGACACCTGGGAACATGGCCGCCAGGTGGAGCTGTTCCCGACCCGCTACGCGCTCGACCCGATCCTGATCGCCGAGAAGCTGGGGGCGATCCTGGTCGAGGAGGGGCGCGGCACGGACCGCCTCAGCGCCGCCCTGCAACGGCTTGAGGATGCACGCAAAGCCGACAACGCGAAAGACCTTGCGGCGCGCTTGCCCTACTTCTGTTCGGGTTGCCCGCACAACACCTCGACCAAGGTGCCCGCAGGCAGCCGGGCCTATGCCGGGATCGGCTGCCACTACATGGTGCAGTGGATGGACCGCGCCACCACCGGCTTCACCCAGATGGGCGGCGAGGGCGCGAACTGGATCGGCGAGGCGCCGTTTTCCAGCCGTGACCATGTGTTCCAGAACCTTGGCGACGGCACCTACAACCACTCGGGCGTGCAGGCGATCCGGGCGGCCCTGGCGGCGGGAACCACCATCACCTACAAGATATTGTTCAACGATGCCGTGGCGATGACCGGCGGGCAGCACAACGAGGGCGGCCTGACCGCCGACCGCATCGCGCGCGAGATTCAGGCGATGGGGGTGCAGCGCATCGCCGTTGTCTACGACGCGAAGGAGGGGCTGGACCTGAGCCGCTTTCCCAAGGGGATCGAGCTGCACGAGCGTGAAGAGCTGATGTCGGTGCAGGAGAAGTTCAGCCACATCAGGGGTGTATCGGCCATTGTTTATGTGCAGACCTGTGCCGCCGAAAAGCGTCGCCGCCGCAAGAAGGGCGAATTTCCCGATCCCGACAAGCGGGTCTTCATCAACACCGACATCTGCGAAGGCTGCGGCGATTGCGGGGTGCAGTCGAACTGCGTGTCCATCGTGCCGGTGGAGACGGAACTGGGCCGCAAGCGGGCCATCGACCAGTCGAGCTGCAACAAGGATTTCTCTTGCGTCAAGGGGTTTTGCCCCTCGTTCGTGACGTTGGAGGGGGCGGTGGTGAAGAAGGCCGCGACGCAGACCGTCGAGATCACGGACCTGCCCGCGCCCGCGCTGCCCGCGATCAACGGCACCTTCAACGTGGTGATCACCGGGGTCGGCGGCACCGGCGTGGTGACGGTCGGCGCGATCATGGCGATGGCCGCCCATCTCGATGGCAAGGGCGCCGGCATGATGGAAATGGCGGGGCTGGCCCAGAAGGGCGGCGCGGTGCACATCCACTGTCGCATCGCCAACCGGCCCGAGGACATCAGCGCGATCCGCGTGGCGGTGGGCGAGGCCGACGCGGTGATCGGCGGCGATCTGGTGGTTACGGCGGGGGCGCGCACGCTGGGCCTGATGACCACGGGGCGCACCGGCGCGGTGGTGAACAGCCACCAGATCGTCACCGGCGAGTTTACCCGCAACACCGAATTCCGCTTGCCATTCGATCGGTTGGAGCTTGGTCTTGAAGCGCGGCTGAAGGATCGCCTGACGATGTTCGATGCGAGCGAACTGGCGCGCATCCTGCTGGGCGATTCGATCTATTCCAACATGATGGTATTCGGCGCGGCCTGGCAAAGCGGGTTGATCCCGCTGTCTCATGCCGCGATCCTGCAGGCGATCGTGCTGAACAAGGCCGGCGTCGAGGCGAACCAGCGCGCGTTCGAACTCGGCCGCTGGGCCGCCGCGCACCCCGATCAGGCGGGCCGCGTGCTGGCGCCGACCGTGGTGGCGAAACCGAAGACGCTGGACGAGGTGATCGCGTTCCGCGTGGCGCATCTGACCGCCTACCAGTCGGCCCGCTATGCCGCGCGCTACCGGCGGCTGGTCGACAAGGCCAGCGATCCGCGGCTGCGGGGGGCCATCGCAAAAGGCTATCACAAACTATTGTCCTACAAGGACGAATACGAGGTTGCCCGGCTGCATCTGGAAACCGGGGCGAAGGCACGGGCCGAGTTCGACGGCGCGTTCCGCATGACCTTCCACCTGGCGCCGCCGCTGCTCAGCCGGACCGGCCCCGACGGGCGGCCGGTCAAGCGCGCCTTCGGGCCCGCGATGCTGCGCGCCTTCGGGCTGCTGGCGCGGCTGAAGCGCCTGCGCGGCACTTCGTTCGACCCGTTCGGGCGCACCGCCGAGCGCCGCGCCGAACGCGCCGCGATTGCGGTCTATGAAACCGACATGGCCGAGGTGCTGGCCGTGGTGACGCCCGCGACGCTGGATCTGGCGGTGGCACTGGCGGAACTGCCGTTGCAACTGCGTGGCTTTGGCCCGGTGAAAGCGGCGAATGCCGAAAAGATCGCCAAACGCCGCGAGCAGATGCTGAAAGCGTTCCGGGCGGGTGGCGCGGCGGTGCAACAGGCGGCGGAGTGACGCCGTCTCTTTGCGAAACTGTCATCTTTGCTGGCCAGACTCGGCAAACCGCGCTAAGGCGGGCGCGCTACCTTTCGGGGATCGGGATGCACAAGAACCAGGTTACGCGGGAAATCAGCTACTCCTATTCGGCCAGTTCGCGCAGCGGCCGTGCGGTGATCCGCGCGATCGAAAACACGACCGGGCGGCTCGGGCTGATCAAGAAGGCCAGCGGCTATCAGTTCGAGGTGGAACGCGGCCGCAGTTTCTGGGAGGTGATCGCCGACCGCTACCGGCTGTCGCTGGAGGTGACGGGCGGCTCGCTGAGCCATATTCCCGCGAACGGGCCGCTGGTGGTGATCGCCAACCACCCGTTCGGCATTCTTGACGGGCTGATGATGGGGCTGCTGCTGGATCGGGTGCGCGGCGATTTCCGCATTCTGGCGCATAACGTGTTCCGCCGCTCCAGCGAGCTGGACGGCGTGATCCTGCCGATCTCGTTCGACGAGACCAAAGACGCGGTGAAACTGAACCTCGAAACCCGCGCGACGGCGTTGAAATACCTGAACGCGGGTGGCGCGGTGGGGGTGTTCCCCGGCGGCACGGTATCGACGGCGGCGAGGCCGTTCGGCCAGCCGATGGACCCCGGCTGGCGCAATTTCACCGCCAAGATGATCGCCAGGTCGAACGCGACCGTGGTGCCGGTGTTCTTCGAAGGCCACAACAGCCGCCTGTTCCAGTTGGTCAGCCACCTTCACCCGACGCTGCGGGTGGCGCTGCTGATCAAGGAATTCCGCCGCCGCATCGGCGGGCCGGTGCGCGTCGTGGTCGGCGAGCCGATCGCCTCGGCCAAGCTGGAACCGCTGAAGTCGGACCCCAAGAAGATGATGGAGTTCCTGCGCCGCTCGACCTACGAGCTGTCGCCGGTGCCGCTGAAAAGTTTTGATCACGGCTACGAATTCGAAGAAAAATACAAAGCTTGACCTGTTGAGCAGTGAGCATTGCCGGGCTTTGCCCGGCTGAACCGGGGGCCTCCATGCGCAGTATTCACGCCTTCATTCCGCTTGCCTTTCTGCTGTCCGCGCCGCTCGCCTCGGCGCAGTCGCCGATGCCGGTCGGATACTGGACGACCGATGACGGCAGCGAAGAGATGACGATCTCGGACAGCGCGACCTGCGGTTTTGGCGCCAACGGCACCTATACGGTGGTGGGCGCGTGCAGTTGGGATCCGTCTGGCGCGGGCGGCATCCTGACGATCATGAACGCCAACCAGTATCAGCCCGCGCCGATCTACTACAACGTCATCTGGGTTGACGATCAGACGATCTCGGTGTTCGGCGACGTCTTCCATCGGCGCGGTTAGGCGACTATGCCCTGTATCCGGCGGAATGCGGGGGCAGGGCGATGGCGGTAGGGATATTCGACAGCGGACTGGGCGGGCTGACGGTGCTCGACGCCGTGGCGCGGCGGCTGCCCGACGTAGCGTTCGTCTACTACGGCGACAATGCCCACGCGCCCTACGGGGTGCGGACGCCCGACGACATTTTCAACCTGACCTGCGCCGGGGTGGAACGGCTTTGGGCCGAGGGCTGCGATCTGGTGATCCTGGCCTGCAACACCGCCAGTGCCGCCGCGCTGCGCCGGATGCAGGAAACCTGGGTGCCCGAGGGCAAACGCGTGCTGGGCGTCTTCGTGCCGCTGATCGAGGCGCTGACGGAACGGCAATGGGGCGACAACTCACCCCCGCGCGAGGTTGCGGTGAAGCATGTCGCGCTGTTTGCCACCCCCGCCACGGTGTCGAGCCGCGCCTTTCAGCGCGAACTGGCGTTCCGCGCGATCGGGGTGGATGTCGAGGCGCAGCCCTGCGGCGGCGTGGTCGATGCGATCGAGCAGGGCGACGAGATTCTGGCCGAGGCGCTGGTGCGCAGCCATGTCGAGGCGCTCAAGCGCAGGATGCCGCACCCCGAGGCCGCGATCCTGGGCTGCACGCATTACCCGCTGGTGCAGGCCGCCTTTCAGGAGGCTCTGGGGGCAGGGGTCAAGGTCTACTCGCAGGCCGATCTGGTGGCCGAGAGCCTGGCCGACTATCTGACGCGGCGGCCGGAGTTTCGCGGCACCGGAACCGGGGCGACGTTCCTGACCACCGGCGATCCGCGCGCGGTGTCGAGCAAGGCGACACAGTTCCTGCGGCGGTCGATCGTGTTCGAAGCGGCCTGATCCGGGGCGCCGACTGTCGTGGAAAAGCGGACGATTTCGCCGATTCATCCCAATTTCGGCTGAATTGCGCCACAGACGGCAGCCAGGTCTCGCCCCGGACGGATATGAAGGCGGCAGGAGCGGTCATGGCGGGCGTGGGACATCGGGCGTGGGGGGCGGGATGCGTGGCGGCGGTGGCGGCGATGCTGCTGGCCGGGGCCGTGCAGGCGGCGACGCTGTCGCCCGCCGATGTGGGCGGCGCCTACAGCGGAAACTTCGCCAGCCCGACCCAGATCGGCACCGGCTTCGACACCATCCTTGGCACTGCCACGGCGGGGCAGACCATCGAGCTGGAGCTGACCGGCCTGCCTGCCGGGGCGCAGACGCTGACGTTCACCTTCTCCACTCCGGCCGGCATCACGCCGCAAGGCCCCGCGAACGGCTGGAGCTATTACGGCACGGGCGGCTCGCTGCTGTATTCGGCTGGCAGCCCCTTCGCCTATGGCCCCTGGGGCGGCACCAATCTGGGCAGTTTCGGCGTGGCGAACAGCACGGCGGGCCAGATGTCGCAGACCCTGTCACTGGCGCTGGGGCCGACGTTCAGCGGGCCGCTTTACTTGGGGCTGAACATGACCTATGGCAACACCGCCATTGCCTATGCGATCGGCGTTCCGTCGAATGCCAGTGTCGTGGCGGCGATCTCGGCTCCGGCGCCGGTGCCGGTGCCACCGGGCGGGCGGCTGATCGCGGCGGCGCTTGGCGGGCTTTGGCTGATCCGCCGTCGTCGCGGCACGGCCTGACACAACCGCCCGCGCGGCCTGCGCCCCCGGGCCAGACTGGGGAGCATGATGACCCACCGCATCGCCATCCTTGGCGCCTCGGGCTATACCGGGGCCGAACTCGTGCGCCTGATCGCGACGCATCCGACGATGCGCATCGTCGCCCTGTCGGCGGATCGCAAGGCGGGCCTGGCGATGGCCGAGGTGTTCCCGCACCTGCGCCACCTTGACCTGCCCCGGCTGCAGACGATGGAAGAGATCGACTTTTCCGGCGTCGATCTGGCCTTCTGCGCGCTGCCGCACGGGCTGACGCATGGCTTCGTCAAGACGCTCGACCGCCGCGTGAAGGTGGTGGACCTGTCGGCCGATTTCCGGCTGCGCGACGCCGCTGCCTACCGCAAGTGGTATGGCATCGAGCATACCGCGATGGAGGTGCAGCCCGAGGTCGCCTACGGCCTGCCCGAGGTCTACCGCGATGCGATCCGCGCCGCGCGGATCACCGCCAACACCGGCTGCTATGTCGCCACCGCGCTGCTGCCGCTGATCCCGCTGCTGAAGGCGGCGGCGATCGCGCCCGACGGGCTGGTGATCGACGCCAAATCGGGGGTGTCGGGCGCGGGCCGGGCGCTGCGCGAGGGCAATCTTTATTGCGAGGTCAACGAGGGGTTCAGTGCCTATGGCGTGGCCCATCACCGCCACATGGGCGAGCTGGATCAGGAACTGAGCCTGGCCGCCGGGCAGCCGGTGCTGGCCAGCTTCACCCCGCATCTGGTGCCGATGAACCGCGGCATGATGGCCACCATCTATGCCGCGGGCGATGCCGAGCGGGTGCACGCGGTGCTGGCCGAAACCTATGCGGGCGAACGCTTCGTGCAGGTGCTGCCCCTTGGACAAACGCCCGCCACACAGCATGTCAAAGGCTCCAACCTGTGTCACATTGGCGTCGTGAAGGATCGCGGCGAGGGGCGTATCATCCTTGTCTCGGTGCTCGACAACATCATGAAGGGCGCCTCGGGGCAGGCGTTGCAATGCGCCAACATCATGCTGGGCGATGACGAGGCGGCCGGGTTGACCCTGTCGCCGATCTTTCCGTGAGGGGGCTGCGGTGAAGGGTCTGAAGAAAAAGCGGCGGGTGCAGATCATCATCGTCGCGGCGGTGGCGCTGGCGGTGTCGACCACGATGATCGGCTATGCGATGCGCGACGGCATCAACTATTTCCGCACGCCGACGCAGGTGATCGCGGGCGGTATCCCGCCGACCGAGGTGTTCCGCATCGGCGGGCTTGTCCTTCAGGGCAGCCTGGTGCGCGGGCAGGGGCAGACGATCAGCTTCACGGTGACGGATACGAAATCGACCGTGCCGGTGACCTATACCGGCGCGCTGCCGGACCTCTTTTCGGAAGGCACCGGGGTGGTGGCGACCGGGCGCTATGTCGACGGCACCTTCGAGGCGAGCGACATCCTGGCCAAGCATGACGCCAACTACATGCCGAAGGAAGTCATCGACGCGCTGAAAAAGCAGGGCGTCTATGTCGCGCCGGGGTCAAGCTGAGGCGACCCACCGAACGCTCCGGCCGCCGAATGTTAATCAAGTTTTAGCAACCTCTTCCGCAGGCAACATGCGGGGAAGGCCATGCAGTCGGTCGAAGATATCGCGCAGGAGATTGTCGCCCGCGAGGGCGGCTACGTCAACGACCCGGCCGATCCGGGCGGGGCGACGAACTACGGGGTCACGCTTGGCACGTTGCGCAAGCTGGGCATGGACCTCGACGGCGACGGGCAGGTGACGGCCGCCGACGTGCAACGGCTCAGCCGCGATCAGGCGGTGGAGATTTTCGTCACCGATTTCTACCGCGCGCCGCATCTCGACCGGCTGCCCGAGGTGGTGCAACCCTCGGTGTTCGACATGTATGTGAACGCGGGTTCGACCGCGATCACCCTGTTGCAGCGGCTGGTCAGCCAGATGGGCTTTGGCTGCACGGTCGATGGCGTGGTCGGGCCGCAGACCATCGGCGCGGTGCGCAACGCCGCCGCCGCGGCCCCCGGCCAGATCGGCGACGCTTACGGCATCGCCCGGCGCAACTACTACTACGCGCTCGCCGATGCCCGGCCCGCGATGCGCAAATACGCGCGCAGCCGCGATGGCGGCAAGGGCGGCTGGATCACGCGGGCCGAGACCTTCATCTCGGCGCGCTACCGGCTGACGCTGGCGCAACATCAGGAAAGGACGAAGGCATGGGGCTGATCGGCAACCTGATCGGGGTCGGTGATGCGGTCACGGCGGTGGGCAACACCGCGCAGGGGCTGGCCGAGGTCTTCACCCCCAACGCCACCCGGAAGATGGAGCTGTCGGCGCAGGCCTACGGCGCCGCTCTGTCCGAGGCGGGGACCGAGTTCCAGAGCGTCGGCACCGACCGGTTCGACCGCTTCGTGAACGGGCTGAACCGGCTGCCGCGGCCCTTGCTGGCGCTCGGCACGCTGGTGCTGTTTGGCTATGCGATGGCCGATCCGGCGGGGTTCTCGGTGCGCATGGCGGGGTTGGCGACGGTGCCCGAGCCGCTGTGGTGGCTGTTGGGGGCGATCGTCTCGTTCTACTTCGGCGCGCGCGAGGCGCATTATTTCCGCATGGACCGTGTCGCCGCGACGGGGGCGGCAACGGGGGCACCCACCGACACGCCGTCCGACCCGCAACCGGAGCCGCAGCCCGCGTCGCCGCCGCACCCCCCCTTGCCGCTGGCCACCAGCGCCGATGCCGCCGCGATTGCCGCCGACAACCCGGCGCTGGCGGAATGGCTCGCCCGGCAGAACCGCTGACCCGCGCGGCGCCCGCGATTGTGACGCGGGCGCCGCGACATTGGCGCACAGGACCATTGGCGGCCCCCGCGAAGCCGCCTATGATCCGGCCATGATTACAGAACTCGGACACTTCGCCCTCATCTTGGCCCTTGCGGTCGCCCTGATCCAGATGGTGGTGCCGCTGATCGGCGCCCAGAAGGGCTGGCCGGGCTGGATGGCGGTGGCCGATCCCGCCGCCACGACCCAGTTCATTCTGGTCGCGTTTTCCTTCCTCGCGCTGATGTGGGCCTTCGTCACCGACGATTTCAGCCTGCGCCTGGTGGTCGAGAATTCGCACACGCTGAAGCCGATGCTCTACAAGATCGCCGGAACCTGGGGCAACCACGAGGGCTCGATGCTCTTGTGGGTGCTGATCCTGTCGCTGTTCGGGGCGATGGCGTCGGTGTTCGGCGGCAACCTGCCGCCGCGCCTGCGGGCGCGGGTGCTGGCGGTGCAGGCCTCGATCGGCGTTGCGTTCTACCTCTTCATCCTGTTCACCTCGAACCCGTTCCTGCGCCTCGCCGTGCCGCCGCTGAACGGGCAGGGCATGAACCCGCTGCTGCAGGATCCCGGCCTCGCCTTCCACCCGCCGTTCCTCTACCTCGGCTATGTCGGGCTTTCGATGGCGTTCAGCTTTGCCGTCGCCGCGCTGATCGAGGGGCGGGTCGATGCCGCCTGGGCGCGCTGGGTGCGGCCCTGGACGCTGGCGGCCTGGGTGTTCCTGACCATCGGCATCGCGCTGGGCTCGTGGTGGTCCTACTATGTGCTCGGTTGGGGCGGGTTCTGGTTCTGGGATCCGGTCGAGAATGCCTCGCTGATGCCCTGGCTGTTCGCCTGCGCCCTCTTGCATTCCGCCATCGTGGTGGAAAAGCGTGAGGCGTTGAAAAGCTGGACGATCCTGCTGGCCATCCTCGCCTTCGGGTTCTCGCTGATCGGCACCTTCCTCGTGCGCTCGGGCGTCATCACCTCGGTGCATGCCTTCGCCAACGACCCCAAGCGGGGCGTGTTCATTCTGGTGATCCTCGGCATCTTCATGGGCGGCGCGCTGATGCTTTACGCGGCAAGGGCGGGGGCGATGGAGGCGAAAGGCGTCTTTTCCACCGTCAGCCGGGAAACCGCGCTGGTCTTGAACAACGTGCTGCTGGCGGTTTCGGCCTTCGTGGTCTTCATCGGCACGATCTGGCCGCTGGTGGCGGAACTGGCCTTCGACCGCAAGCTGTCGGTCGGTCCGCCGTTCTTCGACCTCGCCTTCCCGCCCTTCCTGATCACGATCGCGATCATCATGCCGTTCGGCACACTGATGCCGTGGAAACGCGGCAACCTTGGCCGGGCGGCGCGGCCGCTGCTGGCGGGGGCGGTGCTGGCGCTGGCGCTGGGCGCGCTGGCCTGGGCGATGCAGTCGGGGCGCTCGGCACTGGGGCCGATGGGGCTGGCGCTGGGCGCCTGGCTGGTGGCGGGGTCGGTGGTGGACCTGATGACGCGCACCGGGCGGGGCGCGATGGGAAACCGCCTTGGTCGCATCGCGCGCCTGCCGCGCGCCGACTGGGGCCGCGCCACGGCACACGCGGGCCTCGGCATCGCGATCTTCGGCATCTGTGGCGTGCTGGCCTGGCAGACCGAGGATATTCGTGTCGCCAAGATCGGCGACAGCTTCCCGGTCGGCGCCTATACGGTCACGCTGAATGCCGTGCGCAAGGCGCCGGGGCCGAACTACGAGGCCACCATCGCCGACATGACGGTGACGCGGGCGGGTGCCACGGTGGCGGTGCTGCACCCCGAGAAACGGTTCTACCCGATTGCCGGGATGCCGACGACCAACGCCGCGATCTCGCGCGGGGTGCTGCGCGACATCTATCTGGTGGTGGGCGATCCGCAGGACAGCGGCGGCTATGCGGTGCGCAGCTACATCAAGCCCTTCGCCGACTGGATCTGGATCGGCTGCCTGATCATGGCGGCGGGCGGCGTGCTCAGCCTGACCGACCGGCGCTATCGCATCGCCGTGGGCGCGCGCCGGGCAGCGTCGACGCAGGTGGCGGCGGAATGAGGCGGCTGGCCCTGATCCTGGCGCTGGTGCTGGCGCCGCTGGCGGTGCAGGCGGTGCAGCCCGACGAGATGCTGCAAGACCCGGCGCTGGAGGCGCGCGCCCGGACGATCTCGGCGGGGCTGCGCTGCCTCGTCTGCCGCAACGAATCGATCGACGATTCGGATGCCTCGCTGGCCCATGACCTGCGCGTGCTGGTGCGCCAGCGGCTGACGGCGGGCGACAGCGATGCGCAGGTGGTGCAGTATCTCGTCAGCCGCTACGGCGAGTTCGTGCTGCTGAAACCCACCACCGGCGGCGCCAACCTGATCCTCTGGCTCTCCGGCCCGGCGATGCTGGTGTTCGGGCTCGGCCTCGTCGGCCTTTACCTGCGGCGGCGCAAGGGGCAGGGCGAGACCGGCGCGCCGCTGAGCGCCGACGACGAGAGGCGGCTGGCGCAAATCCTGAAAGAGTGACGCGCCGTCGGGCTTTGCCGCGGCTGCCTTCGCGCCCTATGCTCGCCCCGAGACCGGACAGGAGACGCGGGCGTGACCGACCAGACCATGACCTATGAGCTTTCGGGCGGCGTCGGCGTGCTGACGCTGAACCGCCCCGAGGTGATGAACGCGCTGAATGCGCGGATGCGGGCCGAGATCACCGCCGCCGTGCTTGCCGCCCCGGCGGGCGGTGCCCGTGTGCTGGTGCTGACCGGGGCGGGGCGCGGGTTCTGCTCGGGGCAGGATCTGGCCGATGCCGGCGGCGGGCCGCTCGATCTCGAACGGGTGCTGCGCGAGGAATACGAACCGATGCTGCGCGCCATCGTCACCTGTCCGCTGCCGGTGATCGCCGCGGTGAATGGCGTGGCGGCGGGGGCGGGGGCGAACCTTGCGCTCGCCTGCGATGTGGTGATCGCGACGGAAAGCGCAAGCTTCGTGCAGGCGTTCAGCCGGATCGGCCTGATCCCCGATGCGGGCGGCACCTGGTTCCTGCCGCGTCAGGTCGGCCTTGCGCGGGCGATGGGGGCGATGCTGTTCGCCGAGCGCGTGCCCGCCCGGCAGGCCGCCGACTGGGGCATGATCTGGGAGGCGGTGGCCGACGACGCCTTCGCCGCGCACTGGCAGGCCCGTGCGGGCGCGCTGGCGCAGGGGCCGACGGCGGCCTATGGCCACCTCAAGGCGGCGCTGCGGGCGAGCCTGGCCAACGGGTTCGAGGATCAACTGGCGGTCGAGGCGCGGTTGCAGGCCGCGTGCGGGCGGACGGCGGACTTCGGCGAGGGGGTGGCGGCGTTCCTGGCGAAGCGACCCGCCCTGTTCGTCGGACGCTGAAGGGAGGGGGCCTTCTGCCCCCTCTGCCGCCCTTGGCGGCATTCACCCCCAAGGATATTTCAGGACCGAAAGAGTTGAGGGGCGCGCCGGATCTAGAAAACGGCCCGCCCCGGTGGGAGCGAGCCACCTCTTCCGGTCGCGGTCATCGGCGTCCCCGCCTGTACCGCCCGATCATCCTGTCAGGCAAGGGTTAACAAATCCTTGCGCCTTGCGGTCTGAAAATATCCTCGGGGGGGGCTGCGGCCCTGCCGCAGCCGGGGGCAGACCGCCCCCCGCCCGGTTTCCGCTAGCGTTTCGCGATGTCGATGTAATCGCGCTGGGTGGCGCCGACGTAAAGCTGGCGCGGGCGGCCGATCTTCTGGTCCTTTTCGGCGATCATCTCTTTCCATTGCGCGATCCAGCCGACCGTGCGCGACAGCGCGAAGATCGGGGTGAACATCGCGGTCGGGAAGCCCATCGCCTCGAGGATGATGCCCGAGTAGAAATCGACGTTGGGGTAGAGCTTCTTCGAGACGAAGTAGTCATCCTCGAGCGCGATCCGCTCCAGTTCCTTGGCGACCTTCAGCGTTTCGTTGTTGTGGATGCCCAGCAGGTTCAGCACCTCGTCGGCAGATTCCTTCATCACCTTGGCGCGCGGGTCGAAGTTCTTGTAGACCCGGTGGCCGAAGCCCATCAGGCGGAACGGGTCGTTCTTGTCCTTGGCGCGGGCGATGTATTCCGGAATGCGGTCCACGGTGCCGATCTCGCGCAGCATTTCGAGGCAGGCCTGGTTGGCGCCGCCGTGCGCGGGGCCCCAGAGGCAGGCGATGCCGGCCGCGATGCAGGCGAAGGGGTTGGCGCCCGACGAGCCCGCCAGCCGCACGGTGGAGGTCGAGGCGTTCTGCTCGTGGTCGGCGTGCAGCGTGAAGATGCGGTCCATCGCCTTCGCCAGCACCGGGTTCACATGATAGGGCTCGGCCGGCACCGAGAAGCACATGTGCAGGAAGTTGGCGGCATAGCTCAGATCGTTGCGCGGATAGACGAAGGGCTGGCCGATCGAATACTTGTAGGCCATCGCCGCGATCGTCGGCATCTTGGCGATCAGGCGAAGCGCCGCGACCTCGCGCTGCCAGGGGTCGGTGATGTCGAGGCTGTCGTGGTAGAAGGCCGACATCGCGCCGACGACGCCGACCATCGTCGCCATCGGGTGGCTGTCACGCCGGAAGCCACGAAAGAAGTAGTGCATCTGCTCGTGCACCATCGTGTGCATCGTCACGCGGACGACGAAATCGCGCAATTGCGGCTCGGTCGGCAACTCGCCGTAAAGCAGCAGGCTGCAAACCTCGAGGTAGCTCGACTTTTCGGCCAGTTGCTCGATCGGGTAGCCGCGGTAGAGCAGTTCGCCCTTGTCGCCGTCGATGTAGGTGATCGTCGACTCGCAGGCCGCGGTGGAGGTGAAGCCCGGATCGAAGGTGAACACGTCGCCCTCGGCATAGAGCTTGCGGATGTCGATCACATCCGGGCCCACGGTGGGCGAATACATCGGCAGCTCGATCTTGCGGTCGGCGAAGGTCAGCGTGGCGGTCATCTTGCTCTCAGGCATCTTCATCCCTCTCAATGAACGCCGTGGCGCGGACCTTGCGCGCGGCGGTGGACCAGACGATGCGGGGCAGGCTTCCGGTGCCTTACCCCGCCGCTTCGCTCAGCCGCGCGATGGTTTCATCGCGCCCCAGAACGAGCATCATGTCGAAGACGCTGGGGGAAACCGATCGCCCCGCAAGTGCCGCCCGAAGCGGCCCCGCGATCTTGCCAAGGCCCATGCCATGCGCCCCGGCCACCTCGGCGACGATCGCCTCCAGCCTGTCACGGCCCCAGCTAGCACTTTGCATCTGCGGCGTCAATTCTGTCAGTATACCACGGGATACCGCATCGAGCGCGCGGGTCGCGGCCTCGTCGCGGAAAACCGGGCGATCAGTCAGGATAAAATGCGCCTTTTCAATCAATTCCGTGAAGGTCTTCGCGCGATCCTTGAGGCAATACATGGCCCGCAGCAGACCCTCGCGTTGGGCTTGGGTCAGCGCCGGACGTGCGGCCGCGGCAAGATACGCCTCAATTTCCTGCAGCAGCGCGGCATCACCGGTGACGGCGATGTGCTGGCCGCAGAGGTTTTCCAGCTTCTTGAAGTCCA
This sequence comes from Solirhodobacter sp., assembly GCF_964715405.1. NCBI lineage: Bacteria > Pseudomonadati > Pseudomonadota > Alphaproteobacteria > Rhodobacterales > Paracoccaceae > Solirhodobacter > Solirhodobacter sp. The sequence continues at coordinate 26,626 of NZ_CBAICG010000042.1, forward strand.
GCCGTGCCGGGGCGCGCCCGATCCCGGACAGATCGAACCAGGCCCTGGCCTGATCCGTGGTAAAGTATTCGTCATCGCCGTGGCTCCAGCCGAGGCGGGCGAGGTAGTTGCGCATCCCCGCCGCCGGGTAACCCATCGCCTGATAGTCCTCCAGCCCCACCGCGCCATGACGTTTCGACAGTTTCTTGCCGTCCGGGCCGTGGATCAGCGGGATATGCGCCCAGACCGGCACCGCCCATCCCATCGCGCGATAGACCATCGTCTGCCGCGCGGCGTTGTTCAGATGATCATCGCCCCGGATCACATGGGTGACGCCCATGTCATGGTCATCGACGACGACAGCCAGCATATAGGTCGGCGTACCATCCGAGCGTAAACAAACCATGTCGTCGAGCTGGTCATTGCGGAAGGTCACGGCGCCCTGCACGGCGTCCTGCACCACGGTCTCGCCATCGCGGGGCGCCTTCATGCGGATCACGAAGGGCGCGTCGGGAAGCGTCGCGGGGTCGGCGTCGCGCCACGGGCTGTGGAACAGGGTCGAGCGGCCCCCGGCCCGTGCGGCTTCGCGGAACACTTCGATTTCTTCCTGCGATGAAAAGCACTTGTAGGCCGATCCTCGCGCAAGCATTGCGCGCGCGACCTCGGCGTGGCGGTCCTTGCGGTCGAACTGGCTGACCGCATCGCCATCCCAGTCGAGCCCCAGCCAGATCAGCCCGCGCAGGATCGCCGCCGTTGCCTCGGGGGTGGACCGCTCGCGGTCGGTATCCTCGATCCTGAGCAGGAACCTGCCGCCCCGGCCACGCGCGTAGAGCCAGTTGAACAGCGCCGTGCGCGCCCCGCCGATGTGCAGATAGCCGGTCGGCGAGGGCGCGAATCGCGTCACCACGGGGCGATCGGACTCGCTGGAAAGGCCGCGATCGGCAGGACGCATGAGGATTAACCTTTCGGAAACCAGAACGGGGCTAGCCTTGGCGCTTGTCTAGGCAATCGGGTCGGAGAGGACAAGGGTGAGACGCCTGACGCATCCGCTCGACAGCCTCGCGGCGCAGCGGGGTGCGCTGTTCCCCTGGGTGCCGGTCTGTCTTGGCATCGGTATCGGCAGCTATTTTGCGCTGCCGGTGGAGCCGACCGGGCCGCAGGCCGGGGCGCTTGCCGCGCTGGCGCTGGCCACCGCCGTGCTCGGGCAGCGCGGGCCGGAGCGGTGGCAGCCGCTTGCCACGGCGGTGGCCCTCGTCGCGTTCGGCCTGGTGGCCGGGTTCCTGCGCGGCACGGCGGTGGCGGCGCCGGTGCTGCCGTTTTCCTACTACGGCCCGGTCGAGGGGCGCGTGCTGCGGGTGGACCGGTCAACCTCCGATCACATGCGCCTGACGCTCGACGCGGTGGTGCTGTCGCGGGTCAGTCCGGACGAGACGCCGACCCGTCTGCGCCTGTCGCTCGACGGGCCCGAACCCTCGCCGCCACCGGACCCCGGCACCCGGGTGATGACGACCGCCTTCCTCGGCCCGCCCGGTGGCCCGTCGGAACCGGGCGGCTTCGACTTCCAGCGCCGCGCCTGGTTTCAGCGCCTCGGCGCCATCGGCTACACGCGCCTGCCGGTGCTCGTCTCCGCCCCCGCCCGGCCGGGGCCGGGCACGCTGTTCTTCAACCGGTTGCAGCAGCGCATCTCGGTTTCGGTGCGGGCACAGATTCCGGGCGACGCGGGCGGCTTCGTCGCCGCGATCCTGACCAACGACATCTCGGGCCTCAGCCAGCAGCGGTTGCGCGCCCTGCGGGCCTCGAACCTCGCGCATGTGCTGTCGGTCTCGGGGCTCCACATCGCGCTGGTCACCGGCTTCGTCTTCTCGATGCTGCGCTACGGGCTGGCGCTGATCCCGGCGGTGGCGCTGCGGCTGCCGGTGAAGAAGATCGCCGCGGGCGCCGGGCTGCTGGCGGCGGCGTTCTACCTGCTGCTGTCCGGCTCCGAGGTGGCGACCGAACGATCGTTCGTGATGGCGGCCGTGGTGCTGACCGGCGTCATGCTCGACCGGCGCGCCTTCTCGCTGCGCTCGGTGGCGATCTCGGCGGTGATCGTGCTGATGCTGCAGCCCGACAGCGTGATCGACCCCGGGTTCCAGATGTCCTATGCGGCCACCATCGCGCTGGTCGCGACGTTCCAGGCGCTGCGGGGCCTGCGCGGGCGGCTTTGGCATCCTCCCCGCTGGCTGGGCGAACCGCTGACGCTGCTGCTCTCTTCGTTCGTCGCGGGGGCGGCGACGGCGCCGTTCGGTGCGGCCTACTTTGGCCGCATGTCGTCCTACGGGGTGCTGGCGAACATGCTGACGATGCCCGCGATGGGCATCGTGGTGATGCCCGGCGCGGTGATCGCGGCGATCCTGGCGCCGCTGGGGCTGGAGCATCCGGCGCTTTGGGCGACGGGCTGGGGCGCGCGCTGGGTGCTTGCGGTGTCGGATTGGGTCGCGGCCCTTGACGGCTCGGTGGTCCCGGTCGCGCAGCCGCCCGCGGTGGTGCTGCCGATGCTGGTGCTGGGGGCGCTGTGGGTGATCCTCTGGCAGGGGCGCGCCCGGCTGGCGGGGCTGCTGCCGGTCGCCGTCGCGCTGGCGCTCTGGTCCACGGCCGCACGGCCGCCGCTGCTGGTCGCCGAGTCGGGCGGCCTTGCCGGGCTGATGACGCCCGCCGGGCGGGCGCTGTCAAAGCCGACGGGCGACGGTTTCGCGGCCCGCGCCTGGTTGCAGGCCGATGCCGATGGCGCGTCCCCCGATGCGGTGGCGACCCGGACGGGGTTCGCGGGGCCGCGC
>NZ_CBAICG010000043.1:0-29234 GCF_964715405.1 Solirhodobacter sp.
CGGCCGCCCCCCGCCAAGGGTCAGGTCTTGAAGACGCGGTAGATCGCCGGGATCACCAGCACGGTCAGCAGCGTCGAGGACATCAACCCGAACAGCAGCGAGATGGCGAGGCCCTGAAAGATCGGGTCGGTCAGGATCACCACCGCCCCGATCATCGCCGCGATGGCGGTCAGGATGATCGGCTTGAAGCGGATCGCCCCGGCCTCGATCAGGATGTCGATCTCGGATTTGCCCGCCGGGTCGGCATTGCGGATGAAGTCGACCAGCAGGATCGAGTTCCGCACGATGATCCCCGCCAGCGCGATGAACCCGATCATCGAGGTGGCCGAGAATGGCGCGTGGAAGATCAGGTGGCCCACCATGATGCCAAGGAAGGTCAGCGGCACCGGCGTCAGCACCACCAGCGGCAGGCGGAAGCTGCCGAACTGCGCCACCACGAGGATGTAGATCCCCAGGAGCGCCACCCCGAAGGCCGCGCCCATGTCGCGGAAGGTGACCCAGGTCACCTCCCACTCGCCATCCCACAACAGGGTGACATGGCTTTCGTCGTCGGGCTGGCCGTGCAGGCTCACCACCGGCTTTTCACCGGCGGGCCAGGTCATCTTGTCCAGCGCCGCGTCGACCGCGAGCATGCCGTAAAGCGGCGCCTCGTAGGACCCGGCCAGCTCGCCGGTGACCATCTCGGCAAAGCGGCCGTTGTGGCGGAAGATCGGGTAGCTCGCCTTTTCCGTCGTCACGTTCAGCACGTCGCCAAGCTCGACCACGCCCTTGGCGCCCGGCAGCACGTTGGCCGGGATCGGGGTGGTGAGAAAGCGTTCGTCCATCACCCGGTCCGACTTGTCGCGGGCGACCATGATCGGGATCGGGTCGCGCCCGTCGCCGCGGTTGGAATAGCCGACCGTCGTCATCCCGTTCAGGATTTGCAGCGTGTTGAACACGTCGGATTCCTGCACGCCGTAGAATTCCAGCTTGTCGGTGGATACGGTGGCGCGCAGGCGGCGCGGCTGCACGCCAAAGCTGTTGTCGACATCGACGATATAGGGCACCGACTTGAACGCGGCCTCGATCTTGCGGGCGGCATCGCGGCGGGTCTGCGCGTCGGGGCCGTAGACCTCGGCCAGCAGGGTCGCGATCACCGGCGGGCCGGGCGGCGGTTCCACCGTTTTCAGACTGGCGCCCTCGGGCAGCGCGATGTCGGCGATGCGGTGGCGGATATCGAGCGCGATGTCGTGGCTGGTCCGGCTGCGATCGCCCTTCGGTGTCAGGTTGATCTGCACGTCGCCCTGGTTCGGGTTGGCGCGCAGATAGGTGTGCCGCACCAGACCGTTGAAGTTGAACGGCGCCGCGGTGCCCGCATGGGTCTGCGCCGAGATCACCTCGGGCAGGTCGATGATGCGGCCCGCCACCTGCTGCGCCACCGCGTCGGTGGCCTCGGTCGCGGTGCCCGCGGGCATGTCGATCACCACCGACAGTTCGGACTTGTTGTCGAACGGCAGCAGCTTGACGGTGACGTCCTTGGTATAGAGAAGCGCCAGCGAGCCGAACGACAGCGCCGCCGTGATCAGGAGGAAGGCCAGACTGCGGCCCTTGGTCTTCAGGATCGGCCGCGCCACCCGCGCGTAGATGCGCCCCAGCGGGCCGCCGCCGTGGTGGCCGCCATAGACATCCTCATCGGAATGCGCCGCCATCGAGGCCTTGCCCGCCACCCGCACCATCAGCCAGGGCGTGATGATGACCGCGACGAAGAACGAGAAGATCATCGCGGCCGAGGCATTGGCCGGGATCGGCGACATGTAGGGCCCCATCAGCCCCGAGACGAAGAGCATCGGCAACAGCGCCGCGACCACGGTCAGCGTCGCCACGATGGTCGGGTTGCCGACTTCGGCCACGGCGTCGATGGCCCGTTCGGCCCGGCTGCCCTCGCCCTTCATCGCCCAGTGCCGGGCGATGTTCTCGATCACCACGATGGCATCGTCGACCAGGATCCCGATCGAGAAGATCAGCGCGAACAGGCTGACCCGGTTCAGCGTGTAGCCCATGATCCAGGCGGCGAAGAGCGTCAGCAGGATGGTGACCGGAATGACGATGGCCACCACGATCGACTCGCGCCAGCCGACCGCCAGCAGCACCAGCGCGATGATCGACAGCGTCGCCAGGCCAAGGTGGAACAACAACTCGTTGGCCTTGTCATTGGCGCTGACGCCATAGTCGCGCGTCACCTCGACCGTCATGGTGTCGGGAATGATCGAGCCCTGCATGTCCTTCACTTGGGAAAGGATCTGCTCGGCCACCACGACGGCATTCGATCCGGCCCGCTTGGCGACCGCCAGCGTCACCGCGGGCGACCGTTCGGGCGCGCCATCGGGGCCGCGGATCACGTTCGACACCAGCTGATCGGCGGTATCCTCGACGAAGGCGATCTTGGCGACATCGCCGACATAGACCGGCCGCCCGTCGCGCGTGGTCAGCAGCAGGTTCGCCACTTCGGCGGGCGCGGTCAGGGTCTGCCCGGCCTCCAGGTCGATCATCTGGCCCTGATCGCGCAGCCTGCCGGTGTTCAGCACCTGGTTGGCGCCCTGCACCTTGGCGGCAAGCTGTTGCAGCGTCACGCCGTAAAGCGCGAGCTTTTCCGGGTCGGGCGCGATCCGGATCGCCTCGGGCGCCTCGCCGACAAGGTAGGTCAGGCCGACGTTGTCGATCTTGGAAACCTCGGTGCGCAGCGCCCGCGCGACCCGCGTCAGGTCGTTCGCGGTGACATTCGCGCCCGGTTTGCCCGACAGCGTCAGATCGACGATCGCCACGTCGTTGATGCCACGCCCGACGATCAGCGGCTCGGGGATGCCGACCGGGATGCGGTCCATGTTGGCGCGCACCTTGTCGTGCACGCGCAGGATGGCGGCATCGGCCGAGGTACCAACCTTGAAGCGCGCGGTGACCAGTGCGCCGTCATCGACGGTTTGCGAATAGACGTGCTCGACCCCGTCGATGCCCTTGACGATGGTTTCCATCGGTTCGGTGACCAGCTTCACCGCGTCTTCGGCCTTCAGGCCCGAGGCCTGGATGTGGATATCCACCAGCGGCACGGAAATCTGCGGCTCTTCCTCGCGCGGCAGCGAAGTGAGCGCGACGAAGCCGACCGCCAGCGCCGCGAGGATGAAAAGTGGCGTCAGCGGCGAGATGATGAACATCCGGGTCAACCGGCCGGCGAGGCCGAGTGACCGCTGCTCGGGCGGGGTGCGGGGCGCGTCGCTCATTTCGGGGCCACCGTGTCGCCGACCGCGAGCCCGGACAGAATCTCCACCATCTCGACCCCCGCCACCGTCTGGTGTTCGCCGGGTACCACGGCGCGCAATTCGGTCTTGCCATCGCGCGTGACGCTGACGAAATCGACCCCGGACCGGGTCAGCAGCGCGCTCACGGGAACCATCAGCGCCGCCCGCGTGCCGACCGGCAGACGGACCAGAACACGGGCGTCAACGAAGCTGTCGGGCAGGTCGCTGACCTCGACATCGGCCGTCACCCGGCCGCCCTGGATCAGCGGATAGATCTTGGCCAGCTTGCCCACGGCAGAGCCTGCGGGCGACTTGATGTCGATCGGCGCGCCCTGCTTCAGGGTGGTCGCAAAGCGTTCCGGCACGGCAAGGCGCAGGAAGAACCCGCCGCCGCCCAGCGTCGCCACCGCCTCGCCCGGCTGGATCACCGCGCCCTTGGTCACCGGCACGTCCAGCACCTTGCCCGCGATCGGCGCCAGCACGTCGCCTTCGGCCGCCTGTTCGACGATCACCCGGCGCTGCGCATCGCCCGAGGCGATCTGGTTGGTGAGCACGTCGACCTGGGTTTGCAGCGTGTCGAGCTGCTGGTTCGTGCTGACCCCGCGCGACAGCAGTTCCTTGCCGCGGCTCAGTTCGGTCTGCGCATTGTCAAGCTGCGCCTGGTAGGCCTGGATCTGCGCGTCCATCGCTGTAAGCTGAAACGCGATCTTCTGGTCCACGATGGTTGCGATCTTCTGCCCCGCGGTGACCATGTCACCCTCGGTCACGTCGAGTTCGGTCAGCGTGCCGCCGATCCGGGCGCGGGCCGGGATCCGGTCCCTGGTCTCGATCTGGCCGTAGACCGCTTTCCACTCGGTGATGGTCACGGGGGCGAGCGGCGCACCCTCCTGCGCCAGCACGCCAAGGGGTGCGGCAGACAACAAAAGCGCGGCAAGAAGCGATCGCATGGTGGTGAACCCCCGTGAGGCCAAATCATATTCGACATGATGAATATGTCGTCACGCCGGAGAGCGCAACCCTCTCGACCCCGAAGATACACCTTTTCGGCGATCAGCGCGCGAATGCCGCAGGGGGTGGTTCAGGCCGGGATGACCTCCACCCCCGGCGCCGACAGCCGCACGAAGCGCAAGCCCCTGGCCCGCAGCGCGCGCACCCCCGCGGCTACCCCGGCCCCGGCGGTCCGTTTGGGCTGGTTGACATGGGCGATGATCACCTCGCCGTCGCGCGCCGATGCGATGCGCCGCGCGGTCTCGGCCGCATCCAGCGAGGCGCCCGCATCGCCGTTCAGCGAAAAGCCCGCGATGCGGTAGCCCATCGCCACCACCTGCGCCAGACCGGCGGGCGTATAAAGCGCGGCCGCCCCGCGGAACCAGGCCGGGCGCGACGCCCCGGCGGCCTGCAACAGCGCGGCCCCGCCGGTCACCTCGGCGGCGATTCCGGGCGCCGACCCCGCGGCGTGAACCCGCCACAGCACCATCGGCCGGTCGATCACCGCATAATGATGCGCGCCGTGGTCGCCGATCTCGAACAGGTCGGGATGGTCCAGCAGGGTGCGGAACGCCTCCGGGTTCGCCCGCAGCCAGAGGCCCGAGACGAAGATGGTCGCCGGGATCGCCTCGGCCACCAGCAGGTCAAGGATGCGCGCGTCCACATGCCCGTCGCAGGCGTCCAGCGTCAGCGCCACTGTCGGCTCGGCCGACGGCGCCAGCCGCATGTGCGGCTCGACCAGCCCCGAGGGTGGCCGCGCCGCCAGCACCGGCGTGGCGACGGCGCCCAGCAGCAGCGCGCGGCGGGTCAGGGCAAGGGCGGTCGGCATCGCGGGCTCCAGCTCCGGGGGCCGACCCGAAGGGCCGACGGGGCGACCTCCATCACAGGCCGGTCGCGCCCGCAACTCACATCTTCGCGCGGATCGGGAACCGCCGCGCCCGCCAGCCCGACACCGCCTTCCAGGATCACGCCACGGTCGGCGAAGCCCAGCGCCAGCCGCGCGAACACGCCCGTCAGCATGTCGCAGATCACCAAGGCCAGCCCCTCCAGCGGCTCGGCGGGCAGCAGCAGCTTCGGCCGCCCCATCAGCGCGCGCGCAACCGCCAGCATCCGCTGCTCGCCGCCCGAAAGCTGACCGCCACCGCTCTTGCACCGCGCTTTCAACAGCGGGACCAGCGCATAGGCCTCCTCGATGCTGGTGTCGCCGCGCAGCGTCAGCCCGAACGGCGAGCCGATGACGATCTTCAGCCCGGCCACGACCGCGAACAGCACGCGACCGCCCCCCGACATCGCGGCGGGCCGGGCCCGGTCTGCCTGGGCCGAACATGCCCAACCCGCGACACCGGAGCCAAAGGGAATGCGCGTCGCGGCCGGGCGTGGCGCTCAGGCCAGCAAAGCGTCGATCTCTGCGCGCAACGGCATCGACGGTGCGGTGCCGGGCCGGGTGACGGAAATGCCCGCCGTCGCGCAGCCAAAGCGGACGGCGGCGACCGGGTCCATGCCTTCGGCCAGCGCCGTCGCGAACCCACCGGTGAAGGCGTCGCCTGCGCCGGTGGTTTCCACCACCGGCCCGGCGCTGATCGCGGACACATGCACGGTGCGGGTCGCATCGCGGTAAACCGCGCCCTGCGCGCCCAGCGTGATGACCACGGCGCCGACGCCCTGCGCCAGCAGCCGCCCGGCCGCCGCGGCGGCCTCCTCGGGCGTGCGCACGGGCAGCCCGGTCAGCGCCTCGGCCTCGGTCTCGTTCGGGGTGACGATGTCGCAAAGCGCGAGCAGGCCGGGCGGCAGCGGCGCGGCCGGCGCCGGGTTCAGGATCGTGCGGGCGCCCCCGGCGCGGGCGATTTCCAGCGCGCGGAGGGCGGCGTCCATCGGCTGTTCCAGTTGCGTCACGAACACCGCGGCCGACCCGATCAGCGCCGCGCGCGCCTCGATGTCGGCGGGCGAGATCGTCATCGCCACACCGGGGCACACGATGATCGCGTTGTTGCCGGTTGCCTCCTCGACAAAGATGTAGGCCGCGCCGGTGTAGCTGTCGGCGTGCTGCGTGACCTCGGGGATCACGCCCGCCTCGGCCCAGGTCGCCAGGGCCATGTCGGCAAAGGTGTCGCGCCCCAGCCTGGTGATGAAATGCACCCGGCCCCCGGCCTTGGCCGCCGCCACCGCCTGGTTCGAGCCCTTGCCGCCCGGCCCCAGCTTGAAGCTGTTGCCAAGGATGGTCTCGCCCATGCGCGGCGCGCGGTCGGCGCGATAGGCGGTGTCGGCGACGAAGACGCCAAGGATGACGATCGGGCCCGCCATCTATGCCTCCGGCGGGATCACGCCCTTGCGGAAAAGAAAGCAGCCGTAGAACCGCCGCTCGCCGGTCTGGATCACCGCATAGGCCTTTTTCGCCTCCTCATAGAAGGCGAAACGTTCGATGCCGATCATCGGGCGGGGCCGTCCCTCGGCCGCGTCGATCACGGTCTGGACCTCGGCCTGCACCGGCGGCACCTCGTCCGGCGCCCCCACCACCTCCATCCGGCCCGCGAAATCGGCCACGAAGTTGTCGAGCGGCAGCACCGACAGCACCGCCTGCGCCGCCTGCCCGCAGGTCAGGTTTTCCATCCGCAGCAGATCGCCGTAAACGGTCTGGCGCGCGATGGAATCGGCCGGGAAATTGGTGTCGGCGATCACCAGCGTGTCGCCGTGCCCCATCGCGCGCAGCACGAAAAGCACCTCGGCGTTCAGGCGGTGGTCCAGTCCCTTCAGCATCGCGTGTCCTCCCTCAGCGGCCCAGCAACGGCGCCATCGCGCGCGCCATCGCGGCGCCCAGCACGGCATGAGCCTCGGGCCCGAAATGCACGCCGTCAAGGGGGCTGACGGCTATCCGGGCGCCCGCGTCGAGGAAGGCCGCGCCCTGCCGCCCCGCCACGTCGGCCAGATGGGCGGCAAGGCCCGGCGACTTCAGCGCGGCGCCCTCGAAGATACCGGCCAGGCAGCCCACCTCGACCACCGGCGGCGGCGCGACCAGCATCAGCGCGGGCGCCCCCCCCTGCGGCCCCGCCTGCGCGGCGCGCACCATCAGGGCGAGTTTCTCGACCGACAGCGCGACATCGAGCGCCGTCACCGAGAAGCGCGCCTTGAAGTCGTTGGTGCCCAGCATGATCACCACAAGGTCCAGCGGGGCGTGGCTTTCCAGCAGCGCGGGCAACACGCGCGCGCCGTTGCGGTGCGCGCCTTCGATCGGATCGTCATGCACGGTGGTGCGGCCGGGGTGGCCTTCCTCGATCAGTTGCACCCGCGGCCCCAGCGCACGCGCCAGATGCCCCGGCCAGCGCACCTCCGGGCCGAAGCGCCCGCCACCGCTCAGCGTCGCCATCGGCGCGCTGCCGTGCGTGTTGGAATCGCCGAACAGCAGCACCACGCGGTCGGGAGCGGTCATGGGATGCGGGCTCCGCTGGCACGGTCGAACAGGTGCAGATGATCGGGCCGCGCCCCCAGCGCCAGCGGCTGGCCGACCCGCAGCCCAAGCCGTTCGCGCTGCACCGTCACCACGTCCTGCTGGCCCAGCCGCAGCACGACGTGGGTTTCGGCCCCGGTCGGCTCGATCACCAGCACGCGCGCCTGCAGGCCGGGTTCGGCGATCTCCAGATGCTCGGGGCGGATCCCCACGGTCACCGGGCGGCCCTGGTCCAGCCCGGCGCGGTCGCGCACGTCCATCCGCGCCCCCATCACCTCGACCCAGGCGCCGCCGCCGTCGCGGCGCACCGTGCCCTCGATCATGTTCATCGCGGGCGATCCGATGAAGCCCGCGACGAAGATGTTGACCGGGCGGTCATAAAGCTCCAGCGGCGCGCCGACCTGTTCGATGCTGCCGCCCTGCATCACCACGATCTTGTCGGCCATCGTCATCGCCTCGATCTGGTCGTGGGTGACGTAGACGGTGGTGGTGGCCAGTCGCTGGTGCAGCTCGCGGATTTCGGCGCGCATCTGCACCCGCAGCTTGGCGTCGAGGTTCGACAGCGGCTCGTCGAACAGGAACACCGAGGGTTCGCGCACGATCGCGCGGCCCATCGCGACGCGCTGGCGCTGGCCGCCCGACAATGCACGGGGATGCCGGTCGAGGTAGGGGGTCAGCCCCAGCACCTCGGCGGCGCGATCCACCCGCTTGCGAATTTCGGCCTTGTCCATGCCGCGCATCTTCAGCGCGAAGCCCATGTTGGCGGCGACCGTCTTGTGCGGGTAAAGCGCGTAGTTCTGGAACACCATCGCGATGTCGCGCTCGGACGGCGGCAGGTGGTTCACCAGCCGGCCGCCGATGCGGATCTCGCCCGAACTGATCCCCTCCAGCCCCGCGATCATGCGCAGCAGCGTGGACTTGCCGCAGCCCGAAGGGCCGACCAGCACCGCGAACTCGCCATCGGCGACGTCAACGTCGATGCCGTGCACGACCTCGAGCCCGCCATAGGATTTGCGAAGGGAGCGTACCGTGACTTCAGCCATCCTGCCCGTTTCCCGCGGTTTCTCCAGACAGGACTAACCCGAGACGTTCGGGCTGTCCACGATCTAAACATACTAACATGTTAGAATCTTGACAGACTCCCCCGGCGCTGAGATGGTTCCCCGGTCAGCATCACCCGAACGGCCAAGGCGCCGGATGCGTTGCGGCTGGCCGCCGGGGATCATCGGACAAAGGGCGGACCGAACCGCCGACCTCCCCGACCTGGACAACGGAACGATTTGAACCACTGGGAGGATTGAACGTGAAAGTCGAAATCTACCAAGCGATGATGCGGGCGCAGCTCAGCCGCCGCAAACTGCTGCAGGGCGCGGCCTCGGTCGGCGCCGCGGCCGCGGTCGGCAGCGTCTTTACCGGAATCGGAGTCAAACCCGCCTGGGCCGACGAGTCCCTGCGCGCCGCGATCCTGAAGATTCCGGGCGTGGGCAAGGGCTCGCCCACCGATGCCGACTGGCAGAAGGTCGGGGAAATGACCCTCGGGCCGACCAAGGACCTGGTCAAGCCGGGCGAATTCGCCGGGGTCGAGCTGACCTTCATGGGGCTCAACAACCAGAACCTGCACAACTTCCTGTTCCGCGGTTTCCTGAAACCGTGGGAGGCCTATACCGGCGCCAAGATCAAGTGGATCGACCTTGCGCAGGCCGACTACAACGCCCGGCTTCAGCAATCCATCGCGACCAAGACGGTGGACTTCGACATCATCGAGATGGGCGCCCCCTTCGAGGGCGACACCGCCGGCAAGGGCCTGTTGTCCGAGATGCCCGACTGGGTGAAGAAGTCGATCGACATGGATGACTACGTGGGCTACCTCAAGGCCCCTGTCGGCACCTGGGACGGCAAGACCTACCGCGTCTCGATCGACGGCGACTGCCACAACTTCAACTACCGCACCGACTATTTCGCCAGCAAGGATCTTGCGGCGGCGTGGAAGGCGGCGGGCAACGCCTCCGAGTGGGGCGTGCCGAAGACCTGGCAGCAGGTGCAGGCCGTCACCAAGTTCCTGAAGGGCCAGAAAGACCCGCTGTCGGGCCAGGCGGCCTATGGCTATCTTGACCCGCTGAAGGGCTGGGGCGGCTTCGGCTTCTACTTCCTCGAAAGCCGGGCGACGGCCTATGCCAAGCACCCCGACAACCGGGCCTGGCTGTTCGACCCCGAAACGATGAAGCCCTACGTCAACAACCCGGCCTTCGTGCGCGCCATCCAGGACGTGCTCGACGTGCTGGCCGACCAGCCCGCCGACCAGATCAACGCCGACCCCGGCACCACCGGGTTCCAGCAGTTCCTGGCCGGCACCGGCTCGATGCTGTCGTGGTGGGGCGACATCGGCTCGTCGGCCAAGACCTCCGACAGTTCGGTGGTGGGCGACGTGTCGGGCTATTCGATCCTGCCCGGTTCGGACGACGTCTACAACAACAAGACCGGCAAGTGGGAAAAGCTCGCCTCGGGCCCGAACTACGCGCCGAACATGGCCTATCTGGGCTGGGGCGTCTACGTCATGTCGCGGGTGGACAGCGACAGCAAGAAGCAGAAGGCGGCCTGGTCCGCGGCCGCGCACCTCGGCGGCAAGGACCTCGCGCTCTGGACGGCGGCCTATCCCTCGGGCTTCCAGTGCTACCGCAACAGCCAGAGCAATATCGCCGAGTGGGTCGGTGCGGGCTATGACGAAGCCTACATCAAGAACTACCTCGACAGCCAGTTCGGCAGCTACAACCACGCGAACTCGGCGATCGAGCCGCGCATCCCCGGCATCTTCCAGTACTACTCGGTGGCCGAGGACGAACTGGCCAAGGGCTATGCCGGCAAATACAAATCGGCGCAGGAAACGGCGGACGCCATCGCCGCCGCCTGGGAAAAGCTGACCGACCAGATCGGCCGCGATACCCAGATCAAGCTCTACAAGGCCTCGCTCGGCATGTAAGCCGGGCATGACCCACGGGGCGGCCGGTCACCCGGCCGCCCTTTGCTTCGCAGGGAAAGAAACGATGGCCGATCAGGGCGACCTTCTGCACGTGGTGACGGCGGACGCGATCACGCCCGCGCGCCGCGCTGCCGGGCGCCTGCTGATCTGGGGCTCGGCGGTCGTGCTGGTGGCGGTGGCGGCGCTGCAGTTCCTGCAATCCTACGGCTACGTTCAGATCGGTTTCGCCGACTGGCGTCCGACGCTTTACGCCTATGTCCTGTGGGGGGTCGGCCTCTGCGCGGGGCAGGTCGTGCTGCGCGGCGAACAGGGCAAGCGCACCCTGTTCATCCTGCCCGCCGTGCTGTTCACCGTGGCGATGGTGGTCTTTCCGCTGATCTTCGGGCTGACCATCGCGTTTTCCGACTGGAACCTGTCGTCGCCCGACGGGCCGAAGTTCAACGGCCTCGACAATGTCCGCCAGATGTGGGCCGACCCGTTCTTCTGGAACGCGCTGCTGAACATGGTCTGGTATGTGCTTGCGATCGCGGTGGAATATGCCATCGCCTTCGGCCTTGCGCTGCTGCTGGCCGCCGATATCCGCGCCCGAAAATTCTTCCGCGTGGCGTTCCTGCTGCCGCTGATGCTCTCGCCGGTTGCGGTGAGCTGGATGATCGGCAAGTCGATGATGGAAATACGCTTCGGCCCGCTCGCCCATCTGGCGCGGCTGCTGGGCTGGGACACGCCCTCGTTCTTTGGCAGCCCGTGGATCGCGCGCGGCACCATCATGGCGATGGACGCCTGGACCTTCATCCCCTTCATGATGATCATGATCCTGGCCGGGCTGCAGTCGATCCCGAAGGAGTTGCAGGAGGCCGCGCGGGTCGACGGCGCCTCGGCCTGGAAATCGTTCTGGGAGGTGACATTCCCGCTGATGCTGCCGGTCTCGATCACCGCCGTGATGATCCGCATCATCTTCAAGCTCAAGCTGGCCGACATCATCATCAACGTCACCTCCGGCGGGCCCGGCGGCGCCACCGACAGCGTGTCGAGCTTCATCTACCGCGAATACCGCGACCGCTCGAACGTGGGCTACGGCACCCTGTTGGCGATGGTCTATCTGGTGCTGATCGTCGTCGCGATGACGGTGCTGATGAAGCTTGCCGACCGCTGGATGAACCCGAGGTACTGACGTGACCGACACCGCGCAGATCTTCCACGATGCCCCCATCGACCGCGCCTTCCGCGCGCGCCGTTTCGGCGGGCGGGTGCTGATCTACGGCATCCTGCTCTTGTGGACGCTGATCTGCCTGTTCCCGGTCTTCTGGACCGTCACCACCTCGTTCAAGACGGCGGCCACCGTGATGAAGGGCAACATCCTGCCCTGGTGGGGCTACACCCCGACCTGGCTTGGCTGGCGCTCGCTGGGCCTGTCGCCCGACACGATCGGCGATGTCTCGACGGTGCGCGACGAGTTCATGAAGCGGTTCCTGAATTCCACCATCATCTCGGTCTCGGCCTCGGCGCTGGCGGTGGCGCTGGGAAGCTGCGCGGCCTACGGGCTGTCGCGCTTCAGCTACAAGTTCCTGTGGATGCGCAACCCCGACATCTCGTTCTTCTTCCTCAGCCAGCTCATCCTGCCGCCGGTGGTGCTCGCCCTGCCCTTCCTCGTGGTCTACAAGGATCTGGCGCTGCTCGACACCCGGATCGGCCTGATCCTGCTCTATACGCTGACTGTGCTGCCGATCGTCATCTGGATCATGCGCGACCAGTTCGGCTCGATCCCGATCGAGCTTGAGGAGGCGGCGCTGGTCGATGGCCTGTCGATCTGGGGCGCCTTCCTGACCATCGTGCTGCCGATCGCGCTGCCCGGCATGGTCGCCGCCTTCATCCTGTCGCTGGTGCTGACCTGGAACGAGTATTTCTTCGCCGCGCTGCTGACCTCGACCAACGCGGTGACGCTGCCGGTGATGGTGGCCAGCCAGACCGGCTCGCAGGGAATTTCGTGGTGGTCGATGGCCGCGCTGAGCTTTGCCGCCATCCTGCCACTGATCGTGATCGGCGTGGCGCTGGAACGCTACATCATCAAGGGCATGGCGGCGGGGGCGGTGAAGTGACCGCAGGGCGCGATTTTTCGCAGAAGAATCGGGCACGCGCGTGCTGAAGGGCATCGACCCGCGGCTGTCGGCCGAGATCGTGCACGCGCTGATGCTGATGGGGCACGGTGACGATCTGGTGATCTGCGACGTCAACCACCCCGCCGCGACGATCGCGAAAGAGACCACCTACGGTCGGCTGATCGACATGGCCGGATGCGACATTCCCACCGGGGCGGCGGCGATCCTGCGGCTGATGCCGCTCGACACCTTCGTACCGACGCCGGTGACGCGGATGCAGGTGGTGGGCGACCCCGCCGCGCAGATGCCGGTGTTCGCCCGGATGCAGGCGGTGATCGACGCCGCCGAGGGGCGAGCCCTCACCATGCAGGCGCTGGAACGCTTCGCCTTCTACGAAGCCGCCAAGCGCGCCTTCTGCATCATCCGCACCGCCGACAGCGGGCCCTACGGCTGCTTCATCCTGAAGAAGGGCGTGATCGACCTGCCGCCGCTGGCCTGACTATTCAAGGTTCGTGTGGTTCGCCCGCATCTGCTCGGGCGTAACGCCCAGCATCGCCCGCAGCCGGTTCACCATCACCTCGAACAGCACGAACAGCGCGCCTTCGTAAAGCGACCCCATCGGCAGCACGGCGCTGGCGCCGGTGGCGAGATCGCGCGCCATCGTCTGCGCCGGGATCGCCAGCACAAGGTCGGCCAGCGCCGCGGCGGGGGTGGCAGGTTCCGCCGTCAGGAACAGCACCCGCGCCCCCGCCGCCTTCGCCACCCGCATCAGCGCCGTCACCGTGGCCAGTTCACCCGGCCCGGCCGAGCACAGGAACAGATCGCCCGGCCCCACCGGCGGCGCGGCCATGTCGCCCTGCATCGCGACCGGGCGACCAAGGTGATGCAGCCGCATCGCAAGGCCCCGCAGTTGCAGCCCCTCGCGCCCGCAGCCATACAGCACCACCACCCCCGCCGTGGCGATCTCGGCGCAGGCGGCCTCGACCGCGCGCGGGTCGATGCCCCGCAGCGCGGCGCCCAGTTCCGCCAGCGCCATGTCGAACGGCGGGGTCATCGCCCGACCTCGGCCATCAGGTCGCGCGTGCGATCATAGAGCGCGCGAAAGATCGGGGTGGCCCTCGCATAGGCCGGTTGCGGCACCGGCGTCACCGCCCCGGCGGCAGGGTTCCAGCGGTCGATGTCGCCCTCCGCCACCCGGCCGACGGCCAGCGCGGCGAGGAAGGCGTTGCCATAGGCCGCGCCCACCAAGGTGCGCCGCAACTCCTGCGGCAGCCCGCCCGCGTCGGATGTGGCCTGCAGCCACAGCCGGTTCCGGGTGCCGCCGCCCACCGCAAGAATACGCTGCGGCGCCTGGTCGGCATCCCGAAAGGTGTCGAACACATGCGCGGTGCCGAAGGCGATCCCCTCGATCAGCGCGCGGTAAAGGTCGCCGCGCGTGTGGGTCAGGTTCAGTCCGAACACCATGCCGCGCGCCGCCGGATCGTGGATCGGCGTCCGCTCGCCCGAGAAATAGGGCAGCACGATCAGCCCGTTCGCCCCCGGCGGCGAGGCTGCCGCCTCCTCGGCCAGCGTGGCAAAGGCGGTGTCGGCGGGCAGATCGCGCGCGAACTGGTCACGGAACCAGTGGGTCAGCGTGCCCGAGGTCGCCAGCCCCGCCATGCTGGCGTGCTGGCCGGGGAAAAGCCAGGGCGCATACCACAGCCGCGCATCCCGCACCCGGTTTGCCGTCACCTGAATGATGAAGACGGTGGAGCCGTACATCATCATCATGTCGCCGGGGTGCCGCACCCCCACGCTGACCGCCTCGGCCGCCGCGTCGATGGTGCCGCAGGTCACCGGCGTCCCGGCCGCAAGGCCGGTTTCGGCGGCCGCCGCCGCCGTCACCTGCCCCGCGATTTCGGTCGACCACATCAGGCGCGGCAACCGCTCAAGTGCCACGATGTCGGGCGCCAGATCATCGGCCCAGTCCAACCGCGCCACGTCGTAAAGCGGGCTGAAACTGGCCGCGGTGTAGTGGTCGATCACGCATTCCCCGGTCAGCCGCTGGATCAGAAAGGTGGTGGAGGTGACGATCTTCGCGGCCCGGCCGTAGACCTCGGGCCGGTTCCGCTTCAGCCACAGGATCTTGGGGCCCACCGACTGGCTGGTCAGCGCGTTGCCGCAGCGGGTCAGGATCGTGTCGGCCCCGATCCGATCGGTCAGTTCGGCAATCTCCGCCGCCGCGCGGGTATCGACGCCGTAAAGCACGCCGTTCATCAGCGGGGCGCCGTTTGCATCGACCGGCAGCATGCAGGGCCCGATGGCGGAACAGGCCACCGCCGCAATCTCCTCCGGCCTCACCTGAGCCTCGGCCAGCAACGCCTTGCAGATGTGGACGAAATCGCCCCACCAGTCGTCCTCGGGGCGGTGTTCGGCCCAGCCCGGTTGCGGCACCAGCATCTTGTGCGGGCGCGTGGCCGTGGCGACGATCGTGCCGTCGGCGGCGACCAGAACGCCCTTCGACTCGAAGGTGCCGATATCGATGCCCAGCGTGACGCTCACCGCACCCCCCGCGACAGGTCGAACCCCGGCCCGATCGCGGCCAGCGCCGTGTCCAGCAGCGTCACAAGCGACGAAAGATCATCGGGATCAATGACTTCCATGGCGGAGTGGGAGTAACGCATCGGGAAGCCCACGTCGAGGCAGGCAACCCCCTCCGGCCCCATGAACTGCACATAGGAAAGGTCGGTCAGCGCGCCGGTATGGGCCGAGCGTTGCAGCGGCAGCCCGGCCCGCGCCGCGGCATCCTCCATCACCCGCACCAGCGCGGGATGCGGGATCACCCCGTTCAACGTGCCGCGGCCGTGGAACGAGTAAAGGCTGATCCCCGGCCCGCCCCCCAAACGCACCTCGCCGCGCGCGGCCATGTCGGGCGTGTCGCAGGCCAAGAGCAGGTCGATCTGCAGCGCGATGTCGGGGGCGAGCGCGGTGGCGGCGGGCAGCACGCCGCGCAGGTTGTATTCCTCCTGCACCGACCAGACGAGGTGCACCGTCGGCCCGGCCCGTCCCCGCAGCCGCCCGGCCAGCGCCAGCAGCACCGCGCAGCCCGCCCGGTCATCGACCGAAGTGCCCGCGATCCGCCCCCCGGCGAGGTCCAGCACGCGCGGCAGATAGACCACGGGGTCGCCGATCCGCAGCCCCGCCGCCTCGGCCTCGGCCTTGCTGGCGAAACCGGCGTCGACGTAAAGCTCGGCATAGGGCAGCACCCGGTACTTTTCCTCGGGCGTGGTGGCGTGGTGGCTCTTGTTGGCGATCACGCCCGGCAGGTCGCCCGTGCGGGTGCAGATCAGCACCGCCTGCGCCGCCAGCGCGCGTTCCGGCACGCCACCCAGCCGCTCCAGCCGGATCAGGCCGTCGGCGTCCACCTTGCGCACCACGAAGCCCAACTGGTCCATGTGGGTGAACACCATCACCGAAGGCGCCGCCGGGTCGCCCGGCAGCGTGGCGATCAGGTTGCCCAGCCGGTCGCTGCGATGCGCGATCCTCAGCGCATCGAGATGCGCCGCGATCGCCGCCGCCACGCGTTCCTCATGCCCCGACAGGCCGGGGATCAGCATCAGCTCGCGCAGCAACGCGCGCATCATGGCCGCCGCGCCGCCCGCACGCGCGCCATGAAATCGCGCGCGCGCTCGGGGTCCACCGCGTTCCAGGTGTGGCCATCGACCTTCAGCGCCGAGCCGACGATGCAGCCGTCGGCGACCCGCAGCACCTCGGCCACCGTCGCGTGTTTCACGCCGGTGTTGGCCAGCACCGGCGTATCCGGCAGCACCTTCTTCACCGCCTCCAGATCGCCCATCGCCGCGGCCTCGCCGGTGATCGCGCCGGACACCAGCACCGCATCGGGGATCGAGGAAAACACCGCGCTGCGCGCCCGGTCGGGCAACGGGCGGCGGTCGAGGCTGTCGGCGAATTCGGCCGACACGTTGTAAAGCATCGCCACCCCCTTCGCGCCCAGCCGGTCGCGGTAGCGCATCGCGGCACCGGCATCGGGGGTCCAGGGCCCCATGTCGCTGGCGTAGGTGCCGGTGAAGATCTCGCGCACGAAGGCGGCGCCGGTGGCGGCGGCCAGCGCCACCGTGCTCATCGGATCCCACAGCACGTTGACGCCGAAGGGCACCGTGATCTCGGGGCGCAGGCGGCCGATCACATAGGCCATCGTGGCGGTGGAGGCGGCGTCCACCGCGAACTCGTAAGGCCGGTCGTTCTCGTTGCCGAACATCACCGCATCGACGCCCGCCGCCTGCAGCGCCGCAAGGTCGGCGCGCGCCGCGGCGACGATGCCGTCCACCCCCGTCTCGGCATCATAAAGCGGGGCGCCCGGCAGCGCAGGCAGATGGACCATTGCGATCACCGGCTTTCCCGGCCCGAACACTTTCTGGAATCGATTCATCGGCCCCCGCCCCGCTCTTTCGACCAGAACCTAGCGCGGAAGGCATTGGGTCGGAAGATATTTCATACTAGCATGTCAGCGCAGGCAGGGAGGATCGGATGACACTCAAGACGCGGCACTGGGACCGGCTCGGCAACGGCGGGCTGACCTTCACCGAACTTGGCTTCGGGGCGGCGCCGCTGGGCAACCTCTACCGCGCGATTTCGGATGCCGAGGCCGAGGCGGTGCTCGACATGGCCTGGGAGGCCGGCGTGCGCTACTACGACACCGCGCCGCTCTACGGCCTCGGCCTGTCGGAGACGCGGCTGAACCGGTTCCTGCGCGGCAAACCGCGCGACGCCTACGTGCTGTCAACCAAGGTCGGGCGGCTGCTGAAGGCCACCCCCCCCGACCGGCGCGACGGCTTCGGCAAGTGGTTCGAGGTGCCGTCGCGGACCGAGGTGATGGATTACAGCTACGACGGCGTGATGCGCAGTCTGGAGTTCTCGCTCGAACGGCTGGGGGTGGACCGGGTGGACATCCTGCTGGCCCACAGCCTCGACGCCTTCGACCTGGGCAGCGAGGCGCGCGTCGTGGAGAAGCGCGCCGAACTGATGGCCGGCGGCTACCGCGCGCTGACGGACCTGCGCGCGCAGGGCGTGATCACGGCCTTCGGCGCCGGGATCAACGACTGGCGGTCGGCGCAGTGGCTGGCGGAACACGGCGATTTCGACCTGTTCCTGCTGGCCGGGCGCTATACGCTGCTGGAGCAGGAGGCGCTGAAAACCTTCCTGCCGCTGTGCAGCGCGCGCGGCATCGGCATCGTCGTCGGCGGCCCCTATAACTCGGGCATCCTCGCCACCGGCCCGCGCCCCGGCGCGTTCTACGACTACAACCTCGCGCCACAGGCGGTGCTCGACCGCGTGGCCCGGATGGAGGCGGTGTGCAAACGCCACGGTACCCGCATGGTTGATGCGGCGTTTCAGTTCCCGCTGCGTCACCCAGCGGTGGTCTCGGTCATCCCCGGCGGGCAGGGCACCGCCGAGATGACCTCGAACATCGCGGCGGCGGCGGCGGTGATCCCGCCCGCGCTCTGGGCCGATCTGAAGGCCGAGGGGCTGATGCGCCCCGACGCACCGGTGGGGTGAAGGCATGCAGATCGACGCGCATCAGCATTTCTGGAACCCGGCGCGCGGCGATTACGGCTGGATGCCGAAGGACGACCCGGTCCTGAGCCAAAGCTACATGCCGCTGGACCTCGCGCCCGAGATCGCGGTGGCGGGGGTCGATGCGACGATCCTGGTGCAGGCGGCAGCCACGGTCGAGGAAACCGAATACCTGCTGGGCATCGCCGACGCGACGCCCTTCGTGGCGGGCGTCGTCGGCTGGATCGACTTTGAAAACCCGGCGCAAGCGGCTGTTCTAAAACGGCTTTCCGGTCACCCGAAATTCAAGGGCGTGCGCCCGATGATTCAGGACATCGCCGACGACGGCTGGGTGCTGCGTGACGACGTGCAATGGGCCTTTCGCGCCGTGGCCGACCTCGGGCTCAGCTTCGACGCGCTGGGATTTCCACGCCATCTCAAGAACTTCCTGACCATTCTTCAGCGTTACCCCAGCCTGCGCACGGTCATCGACCACTGCATGAAGCCGCAGATCCGCACTCATAGCCCGCAGTCCTACGCCACCTGGGCCGAGGGCATGGCCCGGCTCGCCGAAACCGGCGCGCATTGCAAGCTGTCGGGCCTGATCACCGAGGCGGCGCCCGGCTGGAGCCTCGCCGACCTTGCCCCCTACGCCGCCCATGTGCTGGAGGCGTTCGGGCCGGACCGGGTGATGTGGGGGTCCGACTGGCCGGTGTGCCGGTTGCGCGGCGAATACGGCGACTGGCGCGACGCCGCGCTGGACCTGACCGGGGGGCTTTCCGCGGTTGACCGCGCGATGGTGTTCGGCGGCACGGCGGCGGCCTTTTACCGGCTGGGCTGAGGTCAGGCCGGATCGAACAGCTCGGGCCGCTCCCGTTCCAGGGGTTCCAGCAAGGTGATCAACTGGCGCAGGTGGCGCCGCAGCGCCGCGCGCGCGGCCTCGGGGTCGCGCGCCTCCAGCGCCGCCAGCACGGCGCGGTGCTCGGCCAGCGTGGCGGCCACCCGGCCCGGCACCGGCAGGATCAGTTGCCGCGCCCGGTTCACATGAACCCAGGCGGTGTCGGCGACCTGACCGAGCTTGCGGTGCCCGGTGAAGGCCAGCATCAGCGCGTGCAACTCGCCGTCCAGCGCGTGGAAGCCCGCGACATCGCCGTCCTGCATCAGCGCCTCCTGCACCCGCAGATTGCGGCGCAATTGCACCAGTTGGCCCTCGGTGATGCGCGGCGCCAGGTATTCGACGGCGGCCAGTTCGATCGCCTCGCGCAGGAAGGCGCCCTCGCGGATCTCCGGCATCGAGAATCGCGCGACGAAGGTGCCGGCCTGCGGCACCACATCCACCAGCCCCTCGGCCGCAAGGCGCGCGATCGCCTCTGACACCGGCGAGCGCGAGACGCCAAGCGTCGCGCAGATCTGCGGCTTGCGCAGAACCTCGCCGGGGCGATAGGCCAGGCCGATGATGGCCTCGCGCAGCGACAGGTAGGTCTTCACCGCCAGCGAGCCCGTGAAGGCCTCGATCGGCCGCAGCGGCACCCTGGCCGGAGATTGCGCTTGCGAAGGGTCGTCCGAGGTCTGTAGCATGCTAATATGTTAGTCATGACGCCCCGCGCAGGTCAAGCGCCGGGCAAGGGGGCAAGATGGAACCGCAAACCGGCAAGGACGCCATTCGCCTGAACCCGGCCGACAACGTGGTGATCGCGTTGAAGGATCTCGGGATCGGGGCCGTCGCCGCGGGGGTGACGCTGTCCGAACCCGTGAAGCGTGGCCACAAGATCGCCGCCACCGGCCTGCCCGCAGGCACACCGGTGATGCGCTACGGCCAGACCATCGGCGTTGCCACGCAGGATATTCCGGCAGGGGCCTGGGTGCATACTCACAACCTCGGCATGGGCCCGCATTCGACCGATTACGCCTTTGGCGAAGATTGCCGCCCGCTGCCCCCCGCCCCCGACCTGCGCACCTTCAACGGCTACCTGCGCAGCGATGGCAAGGTGGGCACGCGCAACTATCTGGGCATTCTGACCTCGGTGAACTGCTCGGGGTCCGTCGCGCGCTTCATTGCCGAGGCGGCGGAAAAGGCGCCCTGGCTGGCGGAGTTGAAGAACGTCGATGGCATCGTGCCGATCGTGCACCAGACCGGCTGCGGCATGTCGGGCAAGGACGAGGGTTACCACACCCTGTTCCGCACCCTGGCGGGCTATGCGCGGAACCCCAACTTCGGTGGCATCCTGCTGGTCGGCCTCGGCTGCGAGGTGCTGCAGATCCCCGATCTGGTCGGCAAGGACAAGCTGCGCGAGGATGGCAACTTCCGCTACATGACGATCCAGGGCGAAGGCGGCACCCGGCGCACCATCGAACACGCGCTGACGGTGCTGCGCGAGATGGGCGAGGTTGCCAACCGCGCCACCCGCACGCCGCAGCCGGTCAGCGCCCTGACCGTCGGCCTGCAATGCGGCGGCTCGGACGGCTATTCCGGCATCACCGCCAACCCCGCGCT
The DNA here is from genome assembly GCF_964715405.1 of Solirhodobacter sp. Classification (NCBI taxonomy): domain Bacteria; kingdom Pseudomonadati; phylum Pseudomonadota; class Alphaproteobacteria; order Rhodobacterales; family Paracoccaceae; genus Solirhodobacter; species Solirhodobacter sp. The sequence continues at coordinate 20,822 of NZ_CBAICG010000043.1, forward strand.
GGGCTATGCCTCCGATCTGCTGGTGCGCCACGGCGGCACCACGATCCTGTCGGAAACGCCCGAGATCTATGGCGCCGAACACCTGCTGACCCGCCGCGCCGTTTCCCCCGAGGTCGGCGAAAAGCTGATCGAGCGCATCCGCTGGTGGGAGGATTACACCGCCCGCAACCAGGGCGAGATGGACAACAACCCCAGCCCCGGCAACAAGCGCGGCGGGCTGACGACGATCCTTGAGAAATCCCTCGGCGCCGTCGCCAAGGGCGGCACCGCGCCGCTGTCGGGCGTCTACAAATACGCCGAACCGATCACCACGCCGGGCTTTGTCTACATGGACAGCCCCGGCTACGACCCCGCCTCGGTCACCGGCCAGATCGCGAGCGGCGCCACGCTGATCGTCTTCACCACCGGGCGCGGCTCGGTGTCGGGCTACAAGCCGTCGCCTTGCATCAAGCTTGCCACCAACACCGAAATGTATTCCCGCATGTCCGAGGACATGGACCTGAACTGCGGCGACATCATCACGGCGGGCGTCAGCGTCGAACAGAAGGGCATCGAGATTTTCGAGGCGATGATCCGCACCGCCTCGGGCGAGCAGACGAAAAGCGAAGAGCTTGGGTTTGGCGGCGCGGAATTCGTGCCGTGGCAGATCGGCGCGGTGATGTAGGAGAATGGCGATGCGGCTGAGCGGAAAGACGGCCTTCGCCACGGCGGCGGGCGCGGGCATCGGGCTGGCGACAGTGCGGGCGTTTGCCGCCGAGGGCGCGCGGGTGATCGCCACCGACCTCAACGCCGGGGCGCTGGCAATGCTGGCCGCCGAGGGGATCGAGACGCATCCGCTTGACGTGACCGACGCCGCTGCCGTACAGGCGATGGCCGATCGGGTCGGCGCGGTCGACATCCTGTTCAACTGCGCGGGCTATGTGCACCACGGCAGCATCCTTGACTGCGACGAAACGGCGTTCGATTTCAGCTTCGGCCTGAACGTCAAGGCGAATTACCATGTCACCCGCGCCTTCCTGCCCGCGATGCTGGCCAACGGTGGCGGCTCGATCGTCAACATGGCCTCGGCCGCATCGTCGATCATCGCGGCGCCCAACCGCTATGTCTATGGCGCGACCAAGGCCGCAGTGATCGGGATGACCAAATCCATCGCCGCCGACTTCATCACGAAAGGCATCCGCTGCAACGCGATCTGCCCGGCGACGGTGGACAGCCCCTCGCTGCACGACCGGATGCGGGCGCTGGGCGATTATGAAACCGCCCGCGCCGCCTTCATCGCGCGCCAGCCGATGGGCCGCATCGGCCGCCCCGAGGAAATCGCGGCGCTGGCCGTGTTTCTGGCCAGCGACGAGTCGAGCTTCATCACCGGGCAGGCGATTGCCATCGACGGCGGCTGGACGAACGTGTGACGATCCGGCGTGATCCGCGACGGAACCGCGCTAGATAGGCGTTCAAGACTCGCATAGCTGGAGGCCCTCATGAAACGCGCCTGGATTCTGCTCCCCTTCGCCCTCGCCGCCTGCGGTGCGACGATCCCGATGTGGTCGAAGGATTACCGCACCGCCGCGACCACCCGCAGCTACGCCGCCGCCCCGGCGCAGGTGCTGGCGGCGGCGCGCACGGTCGTGCAACTGTCGGGCGTGCCGCGCGACGTGCAGATCGCCGACACCGCGGGCGGCATCGACGCGCACCGCTATTTTGAGGGGTTCCTCGGGATGGCCCCGATCACCGACGACTACCGGTTCAGGGTGACGGCGACCCCCGACGGCAAGGGCACCGCGGTCGGCCTGTCGATCTCGGCCCGGCGCACCGACATCGCCGGGAACGAGGATATCGGCGTCTCGCCGCTGTTGACCGGCGAAGATGTTCAGGTCGCCGGCCCCTATACGCTGTTCTTCGCGCGGATGGATTACCTGCTGGGCAAGCGGGCCGATTGGGTCAGTTGCGACGCGGCCCCCGCCACCCTGGGGGTCAGCGTCGCGCTTGATCCGCTTTGCGCCCATTCGCCGGATGCCGCCCCGCCGCCGCGCGGCTGATCCCCGGTGCGGTCGGCCCTTCACGGCGGCGGGAAAACAGGATAAACACGCGCGCCGCCTGTTTTTTCCGGAGTCGACCGTGCCCAAAGCCCTTTCGCGCCGCTGGCCCCTTGACCTTGTCCGCGCGCTCGCCGTCGCGCTCGCCGTGCTGGCCCTGCCCGCCGTGCTGCGCGCCGACACCGCAGCCCCCGCGTTCCAGCCGAAGCTCGGGCCCGCCGAGGCGTTTTCCTTCGACACGCTGACCGCCAGGGCCGAGGCGCTGGCGAAACAGCCCTATGCCCCGCACATCGTCCAGCACCCCGAGCTTTACGACAAGATCGACTACGACGCCTACTGGCACATCCGCGTCAAGCCCGAGGATACCGTCTTCGCAGGCTCGGTTCCGGTGCAGTTCTTCCACGAGGGCACCTATTTCCGCAATCCGGTCGGGATGCATCTGGTCGAGAACGGCCAGTCGCGCGAGGTGCTCTATTCTTCGGACTACTTCGACATGCCGAAGGACAGCCCGGCCCAGGCGGTGCAGTCCGAGGCCGGGTTCGCCGGCTTCCGCCTGATGCGGCCCGACCTCAAATCCGACTGGATCAGCTTTCTCGGCGCCGCCTATTTCCGCACCGATGGCGCCGACCGCCAATACGGGCTTTCGGCCCGCGGCATCGCGCTGAACACCGGCATGGCGCAGCCCGAAGAGTTTCCCCGCTTCACCGACTTCTGGATCGAGGGCAACCCCGACGGCACCGTGACGATCTACGCGCTGATGGATGGCCCCTCGGTCTCGGGCGCGTTCAAGATGACCGGGCGCGACAGCGATGGCCAGGTGCTGACCATCTCCAGCCACCTCTTTTTCCGCGGGCCGGTGGGCCGCCTGGGCATCGCACCCCTGACCTCGATGTTCTGGTATTCCGAGGCGAACCGCCTGCAAGGTTTCGACTGGCGCCCCGAGGTGCACGACTCGGATGGCCTCGCCATGATCTCGGGCACCGGCGAGCGGATCTGGCGCCCGCTGAACGATCCCGACCGGGTCGTCACCTCCAGCTTTTCGGACAACAACCCCAAAGGCTTCGGCTTGATTCAGCGCGACCGCGACTTCGAGCATTTTCAGGATGACGGCGTGTTCTACAACAAGCGCCCCTCGGTCTGGGTCGAGCCGATCGGCGACTGGGGCCCCGGCGCGGTGCAACTGGTCGAGATCCCGACCGATGACGAGATTTTCGACAACGTCGTCGCCTATTGGGTGCCCAAGGCCGAGCCCGAGAAGGGCGCCCAGGTCGCGCTCGATTACAAGCTTTACTGGACCCGTCAGGAACCGGCCGACTGGCAGGTCGCGCGCACCGTGGCCACCCGGTTCGGCCGCGGCGGGGTGCCGGGCCAGCCACGCCCGGACAGCCAGATCAAGATCGCCATCGACTTCGAAGGCCCGGCGTTGACCGGCCTGACCGTGAAGGACGGCATCACACCCGTGGTTTCGGTGCCCGAGGGCGTCGAGGTGGTGAACCCCTATGTGCTGCCGGTTGTCGGCACCGACCGCTGGCGGCTGATCTTCGACGTCAAGGCGCCCGAGGGGATGGAGACGGTCGACGCCCGCGCCTACCTCGCGCGCAACGACACGCCGCTGACGGAAACCTGGCTGGGCCAGTTGCACCCGGATCAGATCCTGCGCTGGGGTCGGCACTGAGCATCACGCCGGAGCCTCGAATTTTCGCCGAAAATTCGGGGCGCCCGTCAGTCGCGGGCGCTTGACTGGTAGCTCGCCCGTTCAAGCCAGGCCGGGTTGACCTCCACCCCCCAGCCGGGGGCCTCGGTCACCTCGGCCTGCCCGTCAACAATGCGGTAGGGATCGCCCAGGAACAGGCCCTGCTGCCAGGGGTAGTAGTCCGCCCCCTCGATCGAGAACTCGAGATACTTCCCGGCGTTCGGGATCGCGCGCAGCAGGTGCATGGTGCACATCGTCACGAGGCCAAGATTGGCGGCATGGGGCGTGCAGGGCAGCCCCGCCGCCGCCGCCATCCGCGCCACCTCCAGCGTCCGGGTCAGGCCGCCCATGTACATCACGTCGGGCTGCACGATATCCACCGCGCGCAGCGCGATCATCTGGCGCCAGGTGCCGTAGTCGCAGTCCTGCTCGCCCCCCGTCACGTCAAGGCTCAGCGCGTCGGTGACCTCTTTCGTCTGCTCCAGCTCCCAGTAGGGGCACGGTTCCTCGTAGTGGCTGATGCCGTGCTGCTCCAGCATCCGCCCGACCTCGATCGCCCGCCGGGGCGAAAAGCCGGAATTCGCGTCGACCAGTTTCGCCACGCCCTGCCCCAGCGCCTTTGCCACCACCGGGATCACCGCCTCGGTTCGCCCCGGCCATTCATCCACGTCGCGCCCGCATTCCGCACCGACGCGCCACTTGAAGGCGTCGAAACCGAACCGATCCCGCAGCGCGCAGAGCCGCGCGGCTTCATTCTCGGGCGTGATGTCGCGGCGCATCGAACTGGCGTAGGCGCGCAGGTGCCCCGGCGTGCCGCCGATCAGGGCGCAGACCGGCTTGCCCGCCAGCTTGCCGCGCAAATCCCACAACGCGGTATCCAAGCCTGCCATCGCGCGGCGCAGGTAGCTGCCGGGATACTTGTGCTCGCGCTCGCCGATCCGCTCCAGGGTATCCGCGAAATCCAAAGCATCCGTTCCCAGCGCCCAAGGCGCGATCTGGCGATGGAAAATGGTGCAGGTGATGTCGGCGTTGTAGGTGGAGACCTGGCCCCAGCCGGTGTCGCCGGTGTCGGTGGTGACCCGGACGAAGCCCACGAATTCGTTCGTGAAGGTTTCCAGCTTGGCAATCTTCATGGCGGCCCTCCCGTTGGCAGGCCGATCATGGCGGCTTCGGCGCCCAAGGCCGCGCCGGAAAGCGACCTCAGGGGGCGGTTTCCTCCACCACCACCAGATCGCGCACCGCGGCGCCCTGCGCGTGGCTCAGCGCCTCGCGGTAGGCGGGCGAGTTGTAGCAGGCCACCGCCGCCTCCAGGCTGGGGAAGCGCGCCACCACGTTGCGGGCGCGGTCGAGGCCCTCAAGCTGCACATAGCGCCCGCCACGGGCGAGGAACACGCCGCCATGCGCGGCGATCGGGGCGCCCGCAAGTTTCGCATAACGCCCGTAGGCCTCGGGGTCCGTCACCGTCACATGGGCAATCCACAGCGCGGTCATCCTACGCCCCGATCACGGCTTCCGCCGCCTTGATGGCCTCATCCGCCTTCGACGCATCCGCGCCGCCCGCCTGCGCCATGTCGGGCCGCCCGCCGCCGCCCTTGCCGCCCATCGCCTCGGCCGCAGCCTTGACGATGGTCACCGCCGACAGCCGCGCCGTCAGGTCGGCGGTCACGCCCGCCGCAACGGCCGGTTTCCCGCCCGTGTCGGCGATCAGCAGCACCGCGCCCGAGCCGAGCCGCGCCTTCATCTCGTCGATCAGCGCGGGCAAATCCTTGCCGGAAACGCCCGAAAGCACCTGAGCCACGAACTTCACTCCATTGATATCCTTGGCTTCCGGCCCACCCGCCGCACCGCCGCCCATCGCGAGTTCGCGGCGCAACTGCGCGACCTCGTTCTGCAACGCGCGGCGTTCCTCCAGCAGCGCCTTCAGCCGGTCGGCCAGTTCGGCCGGTGACGCCTTCACCACCGCCGCCACGTCCGCCAACCGCTCGCGCTGCTCGGCCAGCCAGGTCAGCGCGCCCTCGCCGGTCAGCGCCTCGATCCGCCGCACACCGGCCGAGGATGCGCTGTCGCCCAGCAGCACGCAGACCCCGATCTCGCCCAGCCGCCCGACATGGGTGCCGCCGCACAGTTCCAGCGAATAGGTCCGCCCGTCCAGCCCCTTGCCCGAGCCGTCCTGCGCACCCATCGAGACGACACGGACCTCATCGCCATACTTCTCGCCAAACAGCGCCTGCGCCCCCAGACCCCGCGCGTCGTCGGGGGTCATGATCCGCGTTTCCACCGCGCCGTTCTGGCGGATCATCGCGTTCACTTCGGTCTCGATGGTGGCCATTTCCGCCGCAGAAACCGCCTTGCCGTGGCTGAAGTCGAACCGCAGCCGGTCGGGCGCGTTCAGGCTGCCGCGCTGCGCAATATGCTCGCCCAGCGTGCGCCGCAGCGCCTCGTTCAACAGGTGCGTGGCCGAATGGTTGGCGCGGATCGCCGCGCGGCGGGCATGGTCCACCGTCAGCGCCGCCCCTTGGCCGGGCAGCAGCTTGCCCTCGGTCACCTCGGCCATGTGGATGAACACGCCCTGCGATTTCTTCGTCTCGGTGATGCGCGCCTTGCCGGTATCGGTCGACAGCCACCCGGCATCGCCAACCTGCCCACCCGATTCCGCGTAGAACGGCGTCTGGTTCAGCACCACCTGCACCGCCTCGCCCGTGCCCGCCTCGGCGACGCGCACGCCGCCGCGCACCAAGGCCAGCACCTGACCCTCGGCCGCTTCGGTGTCGTAGCCCAGAAACTCGGTCACGCCACTCGCCTCGGCGATGTCGAACCAGATCGTGGCGTCCTTGGTCTCGCCCGAGCCGGCCCAGCTCGCCCGCGCCTTCTGCTTTTGCGCCTCCATCGCGGCCTCGAAGCCGCCAACGTCGACCGTCAGCCCTTTCTCGCGCAGCGCGTCCTGCGTCAGGTCGAGCGGGAAACCGTAGGTGTCGTACAGCTTGAACGCCGCCTCGCCCGGCAGCGGCGCGCCGCTCGCCAGCTTGGCAAGCTCATCATCCAGCAACCGCAACCCGCGATCCAGCGTCTGCTTGAACCGCGATTCCTCCAGCCGCAGGGTTTCCTCGATCAGCGCCTGCGCCCGGCCGAGTTCCGGGTAGGCCGTGCCCATCTGGCGCACCAGCGCCGGGACCAGGCGATACATCACCGGATCGGTCGCGCCCAGTTGGTGCGCGTGGCGCATGGCGCGCCGCATGATCCGCCGCAGCACATAGCCGCGCCCCTCGTTCGACGGCATCACCCCGTCGGCGATCAGGAAGCTGGTGGACCGCAGGTGGTCGGCGATCACCCGGTGGTGGATCTTGCCGGTGCCGTCGGGATCGGTGCTGGTCGCGTGCGCCGAGGCCTCGATCAGGCTGCGCATCAGGTCGGTGTCGTAGTTGTCGTGCTTGCCCTGCAACAGCGCACCGATCCGCTCCAGCCCCATGCCAGTGTCGATCGACTGCTTGGGCAGCGGGATCAGGCGGCCATCGGCGAACTGCTCGTTCTGCATGAAGACGAGGTTCCAGATTTCGATGAACCGGTCGCCGTCCTGATCGGGCGAGCCCGGCGGGCCGCCCCAGATCTTGTCGCCGTGGTCGAAGAAGATCTCGGTGCAGGGGCCGCAGGGGCCGGTGGGCCCCATGCGCCAGAAGTTGTCATCGGTGGGGATGCGGATGATGCGCTCTTCCGGCAGGCCCGCGACCTTTTTCCAGATCGCCGCGGCCTCGACATCGGTGTGGTAGACGGTGACGCAGAGCTTGTCTTTCGGGATGCCGTAGTCCCTGGTCAGCAATTCCCAGGCGAAGGGGATCGCGTCCTCCTTGAAGTAGTCGCCGAAGCTGAAATTTCCCAGCATCTCGAAGAACGTATGATGGCGCGCGGTGTAGCCCACGTTGTCCAGATCGTTGTGCTTGCCGCCCGCGCGCACGCATTTCTGTGCGGTGGTGGCGCGCGTGTAGTCGCGGTGCTCGACTCCGGTGAAGACGTTCTTGAACTGCACCATGCCGGAGTTGGTGAACATCAGCGTGGGATCGTTGCGCGGCACCAGCGGGCTGGAGGCGACCGCAGTATGGCCGTTGCGCACGAAGAAATCGAGGAAGGTGGAGCGGATATCGTTCAGCGACGGCATGTCTGGCGGGCCTCTTCACGGCTGGGTCGGCATCGCGACGGGTTTAGCCATCTGCGCGGGGCCTGTCCACCCGAACCGCCGACCCGGACGGGCCACACCAGATCAAAAGGCCGACAGCCTGCGCCGTCGGCCCGATCGGTGATGCCGCCCCGGTTGGGGCCTATTCGTCCAGAACCTCCGCACCGCCCGAGATGCCGAAGTCCAGCCCGTGACTGGCCCTGATCTTGTCCTCGATATCGTCGGCGATGGCGGGGTTCGACTTCAGGAACGCCTTGGCATTCTCGCGGCCCTGGCCGATGCGCTCGTCGCCGTAGGAATACCAGGCACCCGACTTTTCCACCACGCCAGCTTTCACGCCGAGATCCAGCAACTCGCCGGTCTTGGAAATGCCCTCGCCGTACATGATGTCGAATTCGACCTCGCGGAACGGCGGGGCGACCTTGTTCTTCACCACCTTCACCTTGGTGGACGATCCCACGACCTCGTCGCGGTCCTTGATCGAGCCGGTGCGGCGGATGTCGAGCCGGACGCTCGCAT
>NZ_CBAICG010000044.1:0-27064 GCF_964715405.1 Solirhodobacter sp.
TCCGCATACCGTGCACATCACACCACCTCCATGTCCCTGATCCGCATCTCGTCGCCCGCCACCGGCACCAGCCGCCCGCCACCACACAGCGGGCAGGGATCCAGCCGGTCGTCGATCCGCACCTCCCGCAGGCAGTCGTAGCACATCGCTACCCCCGGCAGGTCGATCATCTCCAGCCTCGCCCCCTCGGCCGGACTGCCCCGCATCACCACCTCGAAACAGAACGCCAGCGCCACTTTCTCCACCCCCGCAAACCGCCCGATCTCCAGCCGCAACACCCGAACCGCCGTAAACCCATGCGCCCGCGCCTGAGCCACAACAATCTGACGCATCCCCTCCGCCAACGACATCTCATGCATCAGCGGCCCTGCTTTCCATGACCTGTGTCAAGCTGACCGGCACGCAGGGGTCAAGAATGTCGAGAACGAGCGGCGCCAGCGCGGCTTTTGCGGCGGGCAACGTGGCGAGGCTGGCCTGAAGCATGCCGCCGGGGGTCAGCAGATGGTCGGTCGGGGTGACGCGGGCAAAGGCGGCGACCCGGCCCTGATCGGCGCGGGCGCGCACCGCGTACTGGCCGCGCGCGGCGGGGGTCAGGGCGGTGCCATCCGGCGTCAGCCAAGGCGCGGGAAGGGTGCCCGCAAGACAGGCCCCGGCGTCGATCAGCCGGGCGGTGGCGCGCCAAAGCGGGCCGCGTCCGTAGGTATCGGCGATCTGGTCCAGCACCGGATGACCGGGGTGCCGCAGCGCGGTGGAGTTTTCCTGCGGCGACAGGGTCATCGCCGTGGCGGGGGTGGTGTCGGGCAGGTCGGCGACGGCCTCGCCGGGCGCGAAGGCCTCGCGGATCGCGGTCAGCAGCGGGGCGCAGCCCGCGCCTGAGGCGAGCCAGCGGTCGAACGCCCCGGCGCTGTCGGGGAAGGTTTCGGCGGGCCCGAACAGCGCGGTGGCGGTCGTGCCCGGCGCGGGGAACGGGCGGGGCGGCTGGCCCAGCAGCTTGGGCCAGGTCAGGAACAGCTTGATCAGGTGGTCACGCAGCACCTCGGCGCGCAGGCGGTCGGCATCCTCGGGCACCGGCAGGCCAAGCGCCAGATGCGCCGCCGCCGATTGCGCCGCGCGGCAGAGGTTGAAGAGCCGCGGCATCAGCGCCGCCGCCTCGGCCACCGGGCGACCGATCAGCAGCTTTTCGACCGGCAGCGGCGCCCCGGTCTCGACACGGACCGACAGCATCGCCCCCGCCCGGTCCAGCCACAGGGTGACGCCCGTCTCCATCGCTCAGCCCCCGACGCCGTCAGACGCGGCCGTCTTGCCCGCGCAAGGCAACGTGGCAGGCCGCAAGCCTGACGTCTGGACGCGAAGCGAGGGCGGGCAGGGCGACATATCACGCATGAAACGAGTGTAGACCGGCGGGACGCCTGCCACCAGCGGCGCGCTGCGGGCGCGGGTGGCCAACGGTGTCGCACCCTGCGGCTTTGGCGCGGTCAGTCGCCTGCCAGCCGGGCGGCGGCGACCAGCGCCTGCCCCAGCGCCAGCCCGCCGTCGTTTGCGGGCACCCGGTGGGGAACCAGCACCGGGAGGCCGTCGAGTTCGGTCAGGCAGAGCGCCAGCAGCGTCGCGTTCTGGAAGCAGCCGCCCGACAGGGCGACCGCCTTCGCGCGGCCCGCCGCGACCAGCGCCCGCGCGGGAGCGCAGAAGGCCCGCGCCAGCCCGGCGTGGAAGGCGGCCGCGATTTCGGCGCGGGGTCGCCCGGCGGCAAGGTCGGCGACCAGTGCGGCGAGCATCGGCGCCGGGTCGATCGTGGCACGCTCTACCCCGAACGGATAGGGCGCCGCAGTGACGCCCGCCGCCAAAGCCTCCAGCGCCATCGCCGCCTCGCCCTCGAAGCTTTGGGCGCCGCTCACCAGACCGAGCGCCGCCGCCACCGCATCGAAGAGCCGCCCGGCTGACGAGGAGATCGGCGCGTTCACCCCCGCCCGTGCCGCCTGCCGCAAGATCGCCACGGGATGCGCGGCCAGCATCCGCTTCGCCTCCGCCCCAAGCCCCGCCGCGTCGAGCCGCGCCAGCAGGTTGCGCCACGGCTCGCGGTTCGCCGCATCGCCACCGAGCAGCGGCACCGGCGCCAGATGCGCCACCCGTTCCGCCGTGCGGTAGTCGCCCAGCAGCAGTTCGCCGCCCCAGATCGTGCCATCCGCCCCGAGCCCGAGGCCGTCGAGCACGATCCCCGCCACCGGCCCGGCATCCCGCGCCCAGCCCGCATCCGCCATCGTGGCGGCAAGATGGGCGTGGTGGTGCTGCACCTCGACCAGCGGCAGCCCCTCCGCCGCCGCCCGCGCTGCCGCATGGGCGCTGGCGCGATAGCCGGGGTGCAGGTCGCAGGCGAGCGCCTCGGGTCGGTGATCGAAGAGCGCGGCATAATCCGCCTCGGCCCGCAGGAACTCGGCCCAGGTCAGCGGCTCGTCGAGATCGCCAAGGTGATGCGACAGCAGCGCCTGCCCGCGCTTGATCAGGCAGAGCGCCCCCTTCATCTGGCCACCCACCGCCAGCACCCGTCGCGCATCGGCGAACCCCGCGGGCAGCGCCAGCGTTTCCGGCACGCGGCCGCGCGCCCGGCGCAGGATCATCGGGCCCGAGGGCAGCATCCGCTCCACCCCGTCATCCAGCCGCCGCACGATGTCGCGGTCGTGCATCACGAAGGCGTCGGCAAAATGCCCGAGCTTTTCGCGCGCCTCGTCATTGCCGGTCACCTGCGGTTCGCCCGAGAGGTTGCCCGAGGTCATCACCAGCGGGCCATCGAAGGCGTCGAGCAGCAGATGATGTAGTGGCGTGTAGGGCAGCATCCAGCCCAGCACCGGCTGGCCCGGCGCCACCGCGTCGGGCAGCGCCACCCCGTGACGTGACAGCAGCAGGATCGGCGCCGCGGGATCGACCAGCCGCGCCGCCGCGGCGTCGCTGACCCGCGCATGGGCGCGGATCGTCGTCAGCGTTCCCATCAGCGCGAAGGGTTTTGCCGGGCGCCGCTTGCGCTGCCGCAGCAGCGCCACCGCGCCGTCGTTGCGCGCATCGCAGGCGAGGTGGAACCCACCGAGCCCCTTCACCGCCAGAATCTCGCCCGCCGTCAGCCGCGCCGCCGCCAGTGCCACCGCGTCACCCGGCACCTCGGCCCCGACCGCTTCCAGCCACAGCCGGGGTCCGCAGGCGGGGCAGGCCACCGGTTGCGCGTGAAACCTGCGGTCCGCCGGGTCGGAATATTCCGCCCGGCAGGCCGGGCACATCGCAAACGCCGCCATCGCGGTGCGCGCGCGGTCGTAGGGCAGCCCGGTGATGATGGTGAAGCGCGGCCCGCAATGGGTGCAGTTGGTGAAGGCATAGCCAAAGCGCCGCTGCGACGGGTCGCGGATCTCGGCCGCGCAGGCCGGGCAGGTGGCCGCGTCCGGCGTTACCCGCGTCTCGGCGCCGACCCCCTGCGAGGCCGCGATCACGAACCCCGCGGGCGCCACCGCGAACCGGTGCGCCGTGCTTTCCACCGCCTCCACCCGCGCCAGCGGCGGCGCCTCGTGCCGCAGCGCCGCCTCGAACGCATCCAGCGCCGGGCCGCAGGCGAGGATCAGCACCCCCTCGGGATCGTTCAACACCTCGCCCGCGATCCCCATCCGGTGGGCCAGTTGCCAGACGAAGGGCCGGAACCCGACCCCCTGCACCTGCCCCCGCACCCGGATGCGCCGCCCTGTCAGCATCTGTGCCTGTCAGCCCCCGCCCGCGAGGTCGGCGAGGATCGGGCAATCGGGCCGGTGGTCGCCCGCGCAATGGGCCACCAGCGTGGCCAGGGAGCCCCGCATCGCATGAAGCTCGGTGATCTTGGCGTCGATGGCGTCCAGATGCGCCTGCGCCACGGCCTTCACATCGGCACTGGCGCGGCTGCGGTCTTCATAGAGCGCCATCAGGGTGCGGCATTCGTCGATGGAAAACCCCAGCGAGCGCGCACGGCCAAGAAAGGCCAGCTTGTGCAGGTCGGCCTCGGCGAAGGCGCGGTAGCCGTTGGCCCGCCGTCTGGGGCGGATCAGGCCGATTTCCTCGTAATAGCGGATGGTTTTGGGGGGCAGACCGGCGCGGGTGGCAACCTCGGCGATGTTCATTGGCTCCTCCCGAAGCGGCGCAGGCGCAGCGCGTTGCTGACCACGATGACCGAGGACGCCGCCATCGCCCCCGCGGCCAGCATCGGCGACAGCAGCATCCCGTTCACCGGATAAAGCACCCCCGCCGCGACCGGGACCAGCAGCACGTTGTAGCCGAAGGCCCAGCCAAGGTTCTGGCGGATGTTGCGCATCACCGCGCGGCTGAGCGCCAATGCCGTTGCCACCCCGGCCGGATCGCCCGACATCAGCACGAGGTCCGCGGTCTCGATCGCCACATCGGTGCCGGTGCCGATGGCGATACCGACATCCGCCGCCGCCAGCGCGGGGGCGTCGTTGATGCCGTCGCCGACGAAGGCGACCGCGCCGTGGTCGCGCCGCAGCGCCTCGATCGCGGCCACCTTGCCCTCGGGCAGCACCTCGGCCACCACATGGTCGATGCCAAGCGCTGCGGCGATGCGATCCGCCGTGGCGCGCGTGTCGCCGGTGATCAGCGCGGTTTTTACCCCGGCCGCGTGCAGCGCGGCGATGGTGGCGCGGGCGGTCGGCTTCACCGGGTCGGACACGGCGAGGATGGCGGCAAGCTGGCCGTCGACCGCGACAAGGATCGGGGTCTTGCCCTCGGCACCCAGCCGTTCGGCGACGGCGGCGACGGCGGTGATGTCGCTGCCAGCCTCGGCCATCAGCCGGGCCGTGCCCACGCTGACGGTGCGGCCCGCAACCGTCGCGACGATGCCGAAGCCGGGCTTTGCCGTCACCCCCGTCGCGTCGGGCAGGGTCAGGCCGCGTGCCTCGGCCTCGGTGACAATCGCGCGCGCGATGGGATGTTCGGATCGCGCCTCGACGGCGGCGACAAGGGCCAGCATCGCGTTCAACTCGAACCCCGGCGTCACGCTCAGTTCGGTCAGGCGCGGGTGGCCTTCGGTCAGTGTGCCGGTCTTGTCGAAGGCCACCAGCTTCGCGCCCTCGAGCCGTTGCAGCGCGTCGCCCTTGCGGAACAAGAGGCCCATTTCGGCCCCCCGCCCGGTGCCGACCATGATCGAGGTCGGCGTCGCCAGCCCCATCGCGCAGGGGCAGGCGATGATCAGGACCGAAACGCCCGCCACCAGCGCGTGGCCCAGGCTCGGCGCGGGCCCGAAGATCAGCCAGATCAGCACCGTCAGCGCGGCGATGGCGATCACGGCGGGCACGAACCACAGCGTGACGCGATCGACCAGCGCCTGAATCGGCAGCTTGCCGCCCTGCGCGTCGGCCACCATGCGGATGATGCGGGCCAGCGTCGCGTCGTCGCCGGTGCGACTGACGCGCAGCAGCAGCGCGCCCGCGCCGTTCACCGTGCCGCCGATCGCCTCGGCGCCGGGGCCGGTTGCTACCGGGGCGGGCTCGCCGGTCAGCATGGCGCGGTCAACCCAGGAGGTGCCCTCCTCGACGATGCCGTCCGCCGCGATGCGCTCGCCGGGACGGACCTCGATCAGGTCGCCGGTGCGCACCTCCTCCACCGGCAGGTCAAGCAGCACCCCGTTGCGGCGGGTGTGGGCGGTGACGGGGGCGAGGCCGACCAACCGGCTGATCGCCTGCCCGGCGCGGCCCTTGGCGCGCGCCTCCAGCATCCGGCCCAGCAGGATCAGGGTGACAATGACGGCGGCGGCCTCGAAATACACATCCGCCGACCCCACGGGCAGCAGGCCCGGCGCGAAGGTGGCAATCGTCGAGTAGCCCCAGGCCGCCGAGGCGCCAAGCGCGACCAGCGCGTTCATGTCGGGCGTGGCACGCATCAGCATCGGGAAACCGTGGCTCAGGAACTGCCGCCCCGGCCCGAGCAGCACCGCCGTGGTCAGCGCGAACTGGATCACCTGATCCGCCTGCATCCCGATCGTGCGCATCAGCAGCGCGTGAAAGCCGGGGATGACATGCGCGCCCATTGCCAGCACGAAAACCGGCAGCGTCAGCACGGCCGACCAGAGCAGCGACCGGCCCAGCCGCCGCGCCTCGGCATCGTGGCGGGCGCTGATCGGGGTGGTGGCCTTGTGCATCGGCATGGCGTCATAGCCCGCGCGCTTCACCACGGCGGCAAGTTCGGACGGTGTCACGGCGCCGGCCAGATGGTGCACCACGGCGGTGCCGGTGGCGAGGTTGACCTCGGCCCCGGTGACGCCGGGCCAGGCCTTCAGCGCCCGCTCGATCCGCGCCACGCACGAGGCGCAGGTCATGCCGTCAACGGTCAGCGCGGTGTCGGCGGCGCCGATGCCGTAGCCCGCTTTCGTGACGGCGGCGGCCAGCGCCGCCGGATCGCTGGCGCCGGTGAAATCGGCGTGCAGCGTCTTCATCGCAAGGTTGACGCTGGCGCCCGAGACGCCGGGTACGGCCTTTGCCGCCCGCTCCACCCGCCCGGCGCAGGCGGCGCAGGTCATTCCTTCGACTTCGAGTGTGGCGGATTGGGTCATGGCGGTCCTTCCCGTGCGGGCCCGTGCGGGGTTGCCGACATGACATAAGGCTTCCCGTCACTGGAAGGTCAAGCCCCGCGCCCGGATGCCGCAGCCCTATCCGGGCCGACAGCCCGGCAGCCCCTCGCGCGCCACGGTGGCGGCGCAAAGATCGGCGAAGGCGGTGACGACGCCGCGCGGATAGCTTGCCCGGGTGGTGGCCAGCCCCAGTTGCAGCGGCCGCACACCGCCCTTCAGCGGCACGAAGGCCAGCCGCTTGCCGTCGGGCGCCTCTTCCAGCGTGGTGCGGGTGTTGATCAGCGAATAGCCGTAGCCGTTCGCCACCAGAGAGCGCAGCACCGACATGTCGCGGGTGCGCTCGGCGATCAGCGGGGCGGTGCCGATCCGGTCGAACAGGGTCAGGAAGTAGTCGGCCGAATAGGGCAGGTCGAGCAGCACCATCGGCACCCCGATCAGGTCTTCGGGCACAATCTCCGGTTTTCCCGCCAGCGGATGGCTGGGCGCGACCATCACCCAGGGCGCCAGCGTCGCCAGCGGGCGGAAGGTGATGTCACCCGGCACGGCAAGATCATAGGTCAGGCCGACGTCGATCTCGCCCTTCAGCAGGCGCTCAAGGATGTCGGCGTGGTCGAGTTCATACTGCGTGACGCGGGCACGGGGGTGGGCGGTTTCGAACGCCTGCCGCAGGGTGGGCAGGATCAGCGGCGCGAAGGTGGTCAGGCAGCCGACCGCGATCGGCCCCGAGACTTCGCCGCCGATGTCCGAGGCCAGCACGGTCAGCGCCTCGGCCTGTGCCAGCAGCTTGCGCGCCTCGCCGATCAACTGCCGCCCGGCGCCGGTCAGCACCAGCGCATGAGCATGGCGGCGCACGAAAAGCTGCACGCCGAACTCGGTTTCCAGTTGCGCGATGGCGGCCGAGATCGAGGGCGACGAGACATTGACCCGCCCCGAAGCCTGCGCGACCGAGCCGCCTTCGCCGACGGCGACGAAATATTCAAGCTGGCGCAGGGTGAAGCGAAGCGGCAAGGCGGCCTCCGGTCTTTGCAGCATCGTGGCGGCGGGGGCCTCCATGTCAAGGCCGGGGCTTTTCCCCACCGGGAAATTCGGGTTCTGTGGGCGGCGACAAGGAGACCCCGCATGGACACCCGCAGCATCCTCGACCGGCTGATCGCCTTCCCCACGGTGAGTTCCGAGCCCAACATCGCCCTGATGGACTGGGTGCGCGACCTCTTGGCGGGCGCCGGGGTGGAGGCGCTGCTGATCCCCGATGCCAGCGGGAAAAAGGCCAACCTTTATGCGACCATAGGGCCATCCGGGGTGGCGGGCGTCATGCTGTCGGGGCACACCGATGTGGTGCCGGTGGAAGGGCAGGCCTGGACCAGGCCGCCGTTCCAACTGACCGAGGCGGAGGGGCGCTACTACGGGCGCGGCGCCTGCGACATGAAGGGGTTCGTGGCGGCGGCGATTTCGGCGGCGCTGGCGGCGAGCAAGCGCAACCTGAAGGTGCCGCTGCATCTGGCGCTGAGTTACGATGAAGAGGTCGGCTGCCTGGGGGTGCGGTCGCTGATCGACCTGCTGGCGGGGGCGCCGGTGCGGCCGCTGATGTGCATCGTGGGGGAGCCGACGGGGATGCAGGTCGCGACCGGGCACAAGGGCAAGGTGGCGCTGCGGGCGACCAGCACGGGGCGCGAGGGGCATTCGGCGCTGGCGCCGCTGGCGTTGAACGCGCTGCATCTGGGGGCGGATTTTCTGAACGCGGTCAGGGACTTGCAGGCGGAGGTGGCGGAACGGGGAGTGCGCGACGGCGATTATGACGTGCCCTACACGACGATCCATGTGGGCAAGTTCAACGGCGGGGTGCAGGTGAATATCGTGCCCAATCAATGTGTTCTGGATTTTGAGATCCGGTCCTTGGCGCAGGACGACCCCGAGGCGCTGATCGCGCGGCTGCGTGAGGCCGCCGAAGGCATCGTGGCGAAGGTCCGGGGCGACTTCCCGGAGGCGGCGATCACGGTGGAGAGGCTGTGGGACTACCCCGGCCTCGGCACCCCGTCGGATGCGAAAGTCGTCAATTTCGTCAAAGGGTTGACCGGTGCGAACGGGACGATCAAGGTGGCGTTCGGCACCGAAGGGGGCCTGTTTTCCGAACGGCTTGGCATCCCGTCGGTGATCTGCGGGCCGGGGTCGATGGCGCAGGGGCACAAGCCGGATGAATACGTCAGCCTGGAGCAGATGGGGCGCTGCGAGGCGATGCTGGCGCGGCTGCTCGACCGGCTGGAGGGGGGCCTTTAGCAACGGTTAACGGGGCGCGCCGCGGCGGGCGCGCGATTTGCGAAATCGGGCGGCAAGCGGCGGAAAAGGCTGGAAAATCGGGGCACCGAAACCACACCGAAACCACACCGAAAACACACCGACGTTGAACCGACGTCGGCGCCCGGCCTGCGACAAGAAATACATATTCGACATATTGAATGTTAATGGTCGCCGATGCTATCTTGGCCCGGAAGCGCCGCCGTCGCGGTGCCAGCCAAAGGATGCTGCCATGACGCTCGACCGTGCCGTGATGTTCTTCGCCGGGGTGATGATTTTCGTGAGCCTCGCGCTGACGCTGTGGGTGTCGCCCTATTTCATGTGGTTCACCGCCTTCATCGGCGTGAACATGATGCAGTCGGCGGTCACCGGATGGTGCCCGGCGGCGATGATCTTCAAGGCGCTGGGTGTGAAGGGCGGCTGCGCGTTCCAGTGAGGGGGCGGGGTGCGCTTGGGGAAGGGCATGGTTTGGGGTCGGTTTGGTCTGCACAGAGCGTTATGTAGCCGTTCGGGGCATCCGAACGGCTTCATAGAAGCAGGCAGCAACTCCAACAGCCTGCTTTGCCTTCGTAGTGTGCTAGTGGCGCTCAGGACACGCGCGCAAGGTTTTTGATATGCCATACTTTGGCCTCGGCTAATGCGCCGCCAACCTCACAATCCTTTCGGATCATCAAAGGCAGAAGATCGACCAACTTTGGCATCGAGAGGACGCCAAGGTCTTTCAGCAGGCCGATGGCATTAGCCTCGAGTTCCGGGTCGTCCCAATTGATTGGGCCGTCTCCCGAGACGTACTGTGTCGACTCGTGCACAATCCGCTCCCATGGGTGCAGCCGCTCCGGCGTATGGCCAACGCGAATGCGCCACATCGGGCAGTAGTCCCGCGAGAACACCACCTTCGCCCCATCCCTTTCCGCCCAGATGCCATATGGGAAATACAGCCGCCACGGAATGAACAGCGGCAACGGCTCGCGGGGGCTTTTGATCTCATTGTCTCCTCGCGAGGCCGAAAAGGAAGAGCGCGTAATCAATGTGGTGGCCCCGTCGGTGCTACGAATGATGGCAGGCTCTTTCTTCTGGCCCCGCACATTTGTTTCGACCACCCATCCGGGTTCGCCCCGGCGCGACGGAGGCAGGTCAACGGCCACAAGGAGCCGCCGCCGAACCTCGCACGCATGGTTCAGGTCTGGCTCTGATGTCCCGAAAAGCCGCGCTGTCGCGATTGCGTGCTGCACATCCCCAGCCGAAATCTGCAGACCCGTCGCCAGTGCTGCGATCACGTCGACTTCAGTTTCGACGGGGACTTTCTGTTCTGCGGTGCCAGTTTGCGTCCTCGCCACCTCTTCAAGGTCATGCCAATCGCGGTAGCCGCATACTCTGGCGACCTGCTGCTGGCAGACTGAAAGCGACAAGCCAGAGGCCGCGCGAAGAAGTTTCGCAAGCTTTTTAGCCCGCGTCGTAGAATTCAATAGCATACGCATGAGGAAACCCTCACAGTGCCTATGGGTCGCGTGTCCACTTGGCCTGTTGGCACTGATTTGGGTTGTCAGTTGCCAAAACTAACCTGCCCGGAAGGCTTTGCCAGTGTGGACGGCACGGGGGGTGCTCCGTTATGCAGAGATTGGGAGTGCACCTGGAAAAAGTCAAGGGTATCGTCCAACAGCGACCGAACGGTTTATCCGTGTTGCGGACATCCACCCGCCCCCCTTGCCCGGAACAAGGCGCTTTAGCGCCGCCGGGCAGCGCCCGCCATTCGTCGGACTTTCGCCGCGCCACTGGCGCGACGGTTCCTCCTCATCCTGGGCGGGCGCTTCGTAGCTCTTGCGCGGGGCTGGGCCGGGGAGGCGGCGTTGCCATAAAGTGCAGACCGGCATCGTTGCGGCGCCCACCCGCGGTCGGACGCTGCCCTGTGGTGCGTGAGCAGGGTTTGTGGCCCGTCGCGTCTTACGCCGGTATCCGGCTCGCGATCCACTTGGCGAAGTCGAAGTTGGGGCGTTCGAGGTGGCTCAACGGCCCCGGCTCCGAGAGGCCGGCGCGCAGGCCCGCGTAGACTTTCTCGACGCAGCCCTTGTCTTCGACGTTGACGTCGTCGAGCAGCGCCTTGAGGCGGTCGAAGTGCTCTTTCGCCTTGGGGTCGGCGGCCCAGTCGGGGGCGAGGCCGCCGCCGTAGAGCACGTTGACGTGGTCGGGGCCGTCGGGCGTCAGGCAGAGATACCAGAAGTAGCCGGGCGTCAGGGTGATCAAGAGGGCGGGGTAGATCGACAGCAGCCAGGTGGTGCGGCGCTCGTCGCCCGTCAGGGTGGTGTTGGAGGGGTGGGCGAGGGTGAGGTCGAGCGCGTCGTTCTTGATGATGTAGTGGTAGTTGAAGGCGGGCAGCCCCTCGGGGCAGGTCATCTTCAGCAGGTCCACCGTGCCGCCGATGGTGCCCGCGTGGCAGACCGGCAGGTGGTAGCTTTCCATGAAGTTCTCGGCCAGCACCTTCCAGTTGGTGGCCCAGCGGAATTCCTCGCGGAACGCCTCGACGTAATTTTCCATGTGGAGGTGGCCGACGAGTTTCACGACATCGGCCAGCGCCGTTGCGGGGGCGGGGGCGTCGGGGTTGAGGGTGACCATGATCCAGCCGAGCCATTCGGTGCAGCGCACCTGCGGCAGGGCGATCTGATCCTTGCAGAAGCCTTCGTTGAGGGTCATCGCGGGCGCGCCGCGCAGGGTGCCGTCGAGGTTGTAGGTCCAGGCGTGGTAGGGGCAGACGATGGCGCGGGTGTGGCCGCGGCCCTCCAGCAGCTTCGACATGCGGTGGCGGCAGACGTTGGACATGGCGCGGACCTGGCCATCACGGTCGCGCAGCACGATGACGGGCTCGCCCGCGATGGTCATCGTCAGGTAGTCGCCGGGGGTCGGGAGGGCATCGGCGCGGCCGGCGCAGAGCCAGTCTTTGGCGAAGATGTGGGTCATCTCCTGCGTCAGGAACTCGGGCGAGGTGTAGACCGACTTTGGCATCGCATGGGCGCGTTCGAACGGCACCGCGGTGTTGGCGCGCAGTTCCTCGATCGGGGTCAGGGCAGGGTCGTGGCGGGTCATGGGCGGGCCTCCGGGCGGGGTGGTTGCAGGGTCGCGCGGATCGGGCTTCGGAAAAAGAAATGCTTTCCTTGGCGACGGCGAGGTTTTGCCTAAGGACGGTGGCGTCCGGTCAGGGCAGCGGACTGGTCTGGGACAGGAACACCTTCAGCCCGCCATGCGCGACCGGCGGGCCGGGCGGGGCGAAGGGGAGGGCGGTGGCTTTGGCGAGCGATGCGTCGGTGGTGATCAGGCCGACACGCCAGCCGCTGAAGCGGGCCAACAGCGTCTTGCCGAGCGCGCCGTAGAGCGGGAACAGCAGCTTGCGCTCGCCGATGCGCGCGCCCCAGGGCGGGTTGACGATGACGAGGCCGGGGGGGCCTTCGGGCGGGCTGAAGTCGCTGACGGACTGGGTGAGGAACGTCGTTAGGCCGGAGACGCCTGCGCGGGCGGCGTTGTCCTGGCTGGACCGGATCGCCCCGGCGTCGCGGTCGGCGCCGAGGAAGCGCAGCGCGGTGGGGTGCGGCGGCGCGGCGGCGCGCATCGCAGCCCAGGCGGCGGGGTCGAAGGTGGCGAGATGCTCGAAGGCGAAGCTGCGGTCGCGGCCGGGGAGGAGGCCCGCGGCGATCTCGGCGGCCTCGATGACGAAGGTGCCGGAGCCGCACATCGGATCGACGACGGGTTCGGTGCCCGCGTAGCCGCATTGGCGCAGGAAAAGGGCGGCGAGGGTTTCGCGCATCGGCGCCTTGCCGACCGCCTCTTTATGGCCGCGCTTGTGCAGGCTTTCGCCCGAGGTGTCGATGCTGAGGGTGACGAGGTCATCCTCGATCCGGGCCTTGATCGTGATCGGGGCCTCGGGGCCGATGGTCGCGCCGAAGTCCTCGCGCAGCGCGGTTTCGATGCGCTGGGTCGCGGCACCCGCGTGGTAGATTTTCGAGCGGGCGCAGGTGGCCTCGACCCTGACGGCGACGTCGGGGCGCAGCGTCTCGGCCCAAGGGAATTTTCGCGCGCGCTTGTCGAGTTGCGCGAGGTGGAGGGCGCGGAACTGGCCGATGCGGGCGAGCACGCGGGTGGCGCCGCGCAGGGTGAGGTTGGCCCGCCAGACCTCGGGCCAGCCGCCCGTGAAGATGACGCCGCCGGGGATGGCGGTGGCGCCCGCGAAGCCTGCGTCGCGCGCCTCGGCGAGCAGCACGGGTTCGAGGCCGGGGGCGGTGGCGAGGAAGATTTCAAAGGGGTCGGTCATCGGCAGGGGATAGCGCGAAACCGGGGGTGGGGCGAGGGGCTTTCGGCCGGGGCGATTTTGTGGCGCACCGTCGGGGCGAATTTTCTGCGAAAATTCGAGGTCTGGGGTCAGCGCAGGGCGCGGCCCTTGACGATGGCGTCGGGGCCGAATTTCGCGCGGATCGCGTCGGCGGCGCGTTCGGCGGCGGCGCGGCGGGTGGCGGCGGGGTCGAGAAGGTCGGGGGTGCGGTCGGCCATCGCATCGGGGCAGAGGTCGGACAGGCCGACGCCGATCAGGCGGAACGGGCCGAGTTCCTTCACCTGGCCGAGAAGTTCGCGCGCGGCGCGGTAAAGCGTGTCGGCCATCTGGGTGGGTTCGCGCAGCGAATGGCGGCGGGTCAGCAGGGTGAAGGCGGCGCGGCGGAGTTTGAGCGTGACGGTTCGCCCGGCCAGATCGCGCGCCTTGGCACGGTCGGCGACTTTTTCGGCGAGGCGCCAGAGGTGGCCGTCAAGCAACTCGCGGTCGGCGGTATCTTCGTCGAAGGTGGTTTCGTTCGAGATCGACTTGAGGGGGGCGTTCCGGGTGACGCGGCGGCGATCCTCGCCGCGGGCGAGGTGCCAGAGCCGGTCGCCCATCTGGCCGAAGCGGGCGCCAAGGTCCTTGCGGTCCCAGCGCAGCAGGTCGGCGATGGTGCGGATGCCTGCCGCGCCAAGCGCCTGCTGGGTGGCGCCGCCGACGCCCCAGATCAGGCGGACCGGCTGGTCGCGCAGGAAGGTGGCGGTTTCGGCGCGACTGATGACCGAAAAGCCGCGCGGCTTGTCGAGGTCGGAGGCGATCTTGGCGAGAAACTTGTTGTGGCTGAGGCCGACCGAGGCGGTCACGCCCAGCTCGGCCTCGATCCGCTTCACGAGGCGGGCGAGCAGCCAGGCGGGCGGGTGGCCGTGCAGGCGGTCGGTGCCGGAGAGGTCAAGGAACGCCTCGTCCAGCGAGAGCGGCTCGATGGCGGGGGTCAGTTCCTCCATCAGCGCGCGGATCTGGCGCGAGACGGTGACGTAGACCTCCATCCGGGGCTTCACCACGGTGGCGTCGGGGCAGAGCTTCAGCGCCTGGAACATCGGCATCGCCGAGCGCACGCCGCGGATGCGGGCGATGTAGCAGCAGGTCGAGACGACGCCGCGATGGCCGCCGCCGACGATCAGCGGCACGTCGCGCAGGGCCGGGTTGTCGCGCTTTTCCACCGAGGCGTAGAAGGCGTCGCAGTCGACATGGGCGATGGGCAGCGTGAACAGCTCGGGATGGGACAGCAGGCGCGGGCTGCGGCAGACCGGGCAGCGCGGGCTGGCGCCGTCGAAGGGGGAAAGGCAGTCGCGGCAGAGGGTGGGCATGGCAGGTGCAGTATAGGCGCCTTTGGTGGCGCCGGGGAGGGGGTGCTTCGGCGGGTGCGATTGTTCACGGGTTCGCCACAATCGGGCCCTGATTGCGCCACCGAACGGTGCTGATATGAGGCAGGTGCCGGCGTCGGTTCGCGGTTCGCCGCCCCGACGTCGGCCCGGTGGGAGACTTTGATGTCGTATCTGTTACGCCTTGCCGCAGCGAGCGTTGCGTTCTGTCTGTTGCTGGTGCCGTTGGGCGCCGGGGCGGCGACGGTGACGCTGGACCTGTCGGCGCTGGGCAGCCTCACGCTGCCGGTCGGGCAGAGCAAGTCATTCACCCTCGGGGCATCGCAGACGACGGTTGGCAAGATCGGATCACCCACCAGCGTCACCACGCGGACGACGGGGCTGACGATCACGGTCGTGGGGATGACCTCGAAAGGCGGGGATGGGATCCAGAGCCAGAACGTGAAGACCCCGACCGGGACGCAGCAGCAGATCGAGAATTTCAACCTGACAACGACCCCCGGCAAGGGCGGCGTGACGCAGGACATCTTTGCCAGCGCGCTGAACTTCTCTTCCTCGGGGGCGGGGGTCACCAACACGCTGGAAGGGACCGACGCCAGGACCGGCCTGCCGAAGGACGCGACCAGCATCGACGGCAGCGGCGGCAACGTCGATTTCATCGAGGTCATCCTGTCGCAGAGCGCCGCCGTGAGCGGGGTGAGTTTCACCGACTTCAACCTGAACAAGGGGGTGCCGAAAAGTCAGTTCGAGTGGGCCTCGGACACCAGCAAGAACGGCGTGATCGGCAATGGCGATGTGATCAGCGGCAAGGTGAACATCGCCGGGCTGAACGCCTCGGTGTTCGCCAACGCCACCAGCAGCGCCTTCCTGTTCAGCGCGACGGGGGGCAGCGACTCCTTCGCGCTCAGGAGCCTGAGCCTGACCTATACGCCGCTGATCATCACGCTGCCGCCGGGCATCGTGCCGTTGCCCGCGCCGGGGGTGTTGCTGATCGGCGCGCTGGGCGGGCTGGGCCTGCTTTCGCGCCGCCGCCGCCGGGCCTGACGCATCGCGTCTAGCCACCCGGGCCGTCGCGGGGCATAGTGAACCCGATTTGACCCAGGGTTTTCGGAGGACGCGATGAACGGTGCGGGATTTCTGGACAGCGGCGGAGTGGCGCTGGCGCTTGCGGCGCTGGTGATCCTGACGGTCTATCTGGCGGTGCGGATCGTGCCGCAATCGGAAAAGCATGTGGTGGAACGGTTCGGGCGGCTGCGCGCGGTGCTGGGGCCGGGGATCAACTTCGTGGTGCCCTATGTGGACCGTGTCGCCCACAAGATCAGCATTCTGGAGCGCCAGTTGCCGACCGCGACGCAGGACGCGATCACCCAGGACAACGTGCTGGTGAAGGTGGAAACCTCGGTGTTCTACCGCATCACCGAGCCGGAAAAGACGGTCTACCGCATCCGCGACGTGGATGCCGCGATCGCCACCACGGTGGCGGGCATCGTGCGCAGCGAGATCGGCAAGCTGGAACTGGACCAGGTGCAAAGCAACCGCACCCAGTTGATCGGCCAGATCCGCGAGCATGTTCATGCGATGGTGGATGATTGGGGCATCGAGGTGACGCGGGCGGAGATCCTCGATGTGAACCTGGACGAGGCGACACGCTCGGCGATGTTGCAGCAGTTGAACGCGGAACGGGCGCGGCGGGCGCAGGTGACGGAAGCCGAGGGCAAGAAGCGTTCGGTGGAACTGAACGCGGATGCGGAGTTGTATCAGGCCGAGCAGCGCGCCAAGGCGCGGCGGATTTCGGCGGATGCGGAAGCCTATGCGACGCAGGTGGTGGCGGTGGCGATCAAGGAGAACGGGATCGAGGCGGCGCAGTATCAGGTGGCGCTGAAGCAGGTCGAGGCGCTGACCGCCGTCGGGCAGGGCGCGGGCAAGCAGACGATCATCGTGCCGGCACAGGCGCTGGAAGCCTTCGGCGATGCGTTCAAGATGCTGAAAGGGCGTGGCTGATGCTGGCGTGGTGGGTCTGGGTCATCGCGGGCTGCGTGATCGGCATCTTCGAGATCATCGCGCCCGCCTTCGTGTTCCTTGGCTTTGCCCTCGGCGCGGTGCTGACCGGGCTGATCCTGTGGACCGGGGTGCCGCCTGCCGGGTGGATGGGCGCCTCGCTGCCGCGGCACCTGCTGGTGTTCGCGGTGCTGTCGCTGCTGGCCTGGCTGGCGCTGCGCGCGATCTTCGGGCTGAAGCGGGGTCAGGTGAAGGTCTGGGACCGTGACATCAACGACAACTGAGCGGCCCTGGCGGCTGTGGCAGAACCCCGGCTGGGGCTCGGCGATCGTCGAGGCGCAACTGGCGGCGTACGGGTTGCCATATGAGCTGGTGACGGCGGGCGATATCTATCACGATGCGGCGGCGCGGGCCGCACTGGCGCGGGTGAACCCGTCGGCGCAGGTGCCGACACTGGTGCAGCCCTCGGGCGAGGCGATGGGCGAAAGCGCGGCAATGACGCTCTATCTGGCCGAGGTGACGGGGCGGACCGACCTGGTGCCCGCACCGGGGGATGCCGACCGCGCGGCCTTTCTGCGCTGGTTGGTGTTCATGGTGTCGTCGATCTACCCCGCCGGGGCCTATGCGGACGCGGCCGAGCGGCTGGTGCCGGAACCTGAGGTGGCCGAGTATCGGGCGCGGGTGGTGGCCGGGCGCGGGCGGCTGTGGCGGCTGCTGGCGGAAGAAGCGGCGCGGCGCGGCGGGCCCTGGGTGCTGGGCCAGCGGTTCACGGCGCTGGATCTTTACGTCGCGGTGATGACGCGGTGGCAGCCGGGCCGCGCGTGGTTCGCGGCCGAACTGCCGGAACTGGTGCGGATCGCCGAGGCGGTGGCGGCGCGGCCCGAGATGCGCGCGGTGTTCGCGCGGAACTGGCCGTGACGGATTTCACCGGGGCCAAGGTGGCGCTGATCCACCGGGCCGAGGTGCTGGTGATCCTGCGCGGCTGCCTCAGTCGTTCAGGAAACCGATGGTTTCGCCCTTGACGAGCCACGAGAGGCCGAAGGCCCAGACGCCGATCGCCTCGAGCAGGAACAGCGCGCTCCAGCCCTGGAACACGTCCTGTGTGGCCGGGGCGGCGATCTCGATCAGCTTCATTGCCACCACGGCGAGGATCACGCCGACAAGAACCCAGCCGCAGGTGCGGTAGACGCGGTTGCGGTTCAGCTTGGCGCGGGTGGTGGCGCGGGTCGGGCCGGTGCGGGTAAAAAGCACGAGGCAGAAGGTGGCGAGCATCGCGAAGAACAGGGCGGCGCAGGTGAAATGCAGCGCCGAAGTCGCGCCGGGGCCGATCAGGCGCTGCACCAGGGTCAGTTGCGCAAGGGTTTCGGGCGGGGCGGGCGTCGTCGGCATCAGCGCCACGCCGATGGCGGCGGCGCCCGCGATGCGGCTGATCCAGGTGTCGGACAGCAACTCGCCCGGTGCGCGGTCGTAACCCCGGTAGCTGACCAGGAACACGCCGGTCGCGCACATGGCGCCGACGAAGACGTCCTTCATCGCGGTGTAATAGGTGTCGGAGATCGAGGGGGCGATGCGGTGATCGAAGCCCGCGCCGCCAAGGATCAGCGCCACCGGCAAAAGCGCCCCGATCCAGCCAAGCGCCTGCCGCACCGCCTTGAACGACAGCACGAGATCGTTGGCGGCTTCCTGCGATTTTCCGTTCGGCATGGCACATCCCTCCCGCTTCGGGAAGGGTAGCACAACTTTAGCGGTTGTGCGACGGATCAGGCGCGGAGCGGCGGCAGTTCCGCGCGCACGGCCAATGCGGCGGCGCGGGGGTCTTGGGCCTGCCAGATCGGGCGGCCGACGACGATGTGGTCGGCGCCGTCGGCGATGGCCTGCGCGGGGGTGGCGACGCGCTTCTGGTCGCCGCGCGCGGCGCCCGCCGGGCGCACGCCGGGGGTGACGATCAGGCGGCCTTTGGCGCCGGGCAGGGCGCGGATCGCGGCGGCCTCTTGCGGGCTGGCGATCACGCCGTGGGCACCGGCCGCAAAGGCGCGGGCGGCGCGTTCCAGCACAATCTCGGCGATGTCGCCGGGGCGGATCAGGTTGGCGTCGAGGTCGGCGCGGTCAAGCGAGGTCAGCACGGTGACGGCAAGGATGTTCAGGCCCGACCCGCCCGCGCCCTCGCGGGCCGCGCGCACCACCTGCGGATCGCCGTGGACGGTGAGGAAGTCGAGGTCGAATTGCGCAAGCCCGCGCACCGCCGCCTCGATCGTGGCCCCGATGTCGAAAAGCTTCAGGTCCAGGAAGATGCGCTTGCCGTGGTCCTGCTTCAGCTCGTTGGCCAGCGCGAGGCCGCCGCCGGTCAGCATCCCGAGGCCGATCTTGTAGAAGCTGACGGCATCGCCCAGGCGGGCGGCGAGGTCGAGCCCGTCGAGGATGTTGGGCACGTCGAGGGCGACGATGAGGCGGTCATCGGTTGGCGTCATGGCTGGGTTCAAGGCGGGGGCTCCTGAAGTTTTCCGCTCTTACCGGCCGGGGCGCGGCGGGGCAAGCGGCGCAGTTGACTTGGACGCGGCCGCGGCGGACGATGCGGCCGAACGCCCGGGGATACGGGCGAACGGGGGCAGCGATGCAGATCACGATCACCTACGACCGCGAGGAAGAGGGCCCGCGTTCCGGCCCGATCATGGTGGGCTGGCTCAGGACCACCGACAAGGCGGGCATCCTTTACGACGCGCCCGAACGGGTGAGTTTCCGCCAGACCAACCGGACCCATGCCAAATCGGCGGCGCGCTGTCCGGCGGTGATCCAGCTCGAAAGCCGGTATTTCATGATCAAGTGCCCGTTCGACCTGCACATCGGGTTCGAACGCGATGCCAAGGGTAAGGCGGTGCTGGTCAACCGGGCCGGGGCGGCCAGCGCGGTGCGGTCAGCCAAACTGAACGAGGTGCTGACGCTGGTGGGCGAGGCGGAATGGCGCTACGCCGACCGCCCGACGGTGCAGTTGCAACTGCCCTACGTGTTCATCGCTGACGAGCCGGTGTGGATCACCCAGCTCGACGCCTTCGCGCATTACCGGCGGCAGCCGCTGCCGGGCACGATCTTTGGCGGACGGTTCCCGGTGAGCCTGTGGCCGCGGCCGCTGATGTGGGCCTTCGAGTGGCACGAGACCGACAAGGACATCATCCTGAAGCGGGGCGATCCGCTGTTCTACGTGCAGTTCGAGGGGTTCGGGCCCGACCGCCCGGTGCAGGTGATCGAGGCCGAAAAGACGCCGGAACTGACCGCCTACATGGAACTGATCTCGGGCGCGGTGGGCTATGTCAACCAGACCTTCGGCCTGTTCAAGGCCGCCGAGGCGGCGCGGCCCGCGAAGCTTTTGAAGCCGAAGGGGTAAGGCGGCCACGATTCCGCGTTCCCGCAGCCCGGCCGGGTGTAAGCTTGTCAAATGCGGCATCGTGCCGCAGTGGGAGAATCGGATGGCCGAGACATTCAGCACCTTCGTGGGCAGCATCCCGCTGCATTACGACACTGGCCTCGGCCCCAACATCTTCGTGGACTATGCGGGCGACATGGCGGCCCGTGCTGCGGCCCTGGCCCCCACCGACGTGCTGGAGATGGCGGCGGGCACCGGCATCGTCAGCCGCCGCCTGCGCGATGCGCTGCCGGGGGCGCGGCTGGTGGTGACCGACCTCAACCCGCCGATGCTGGAGGTGGCGAAAACCAAGTTCGCGCCGGGCGAGGTGGAGGTGATGACCGCGAACGCGATGGCGCTGCCCTTTGATGACGGCGCGTTCGACATGATCGTGTGCCAGTTCGGCGTGATGTTCTTTCCCGACAAGACCGCC
Organism: Solirhodobacter sp.; assembly: GCF_964715405.1. Taxonomy (NCBI): domain Bacteria; kingdom Pseudomonadati; phylum Pseudomonadota; class Alphaproteobacteria; order Rhodobacterales; family Paracoccaceae; genus Solirhodobacter; species Solirhodobacter sp. The sequence goes on from NZ_CBAICG010000044.1 coordinate 20,383, forward strand.
TCGTTCCGCGAGGCGGCGCGGGTGCTGCGGCCGGCCGGGCACTACCTGTTCAGCACCTGGGGCACACGCGAGCAGAACCTGTATGGACAGGTGGCGAGCGAGGTCGTGCGGCGGCATTTCGGCGGCGAGGCGCCGGTGTTCATGGGGGTGCCCTTCTCCTACGCCGATGTGGCGAAGGTGCGCGCCGATCTGGCGGCGGCGGGGTGGGAGGACGTGACCCACACGGCGTTGCCCAGAATGAAGCACATCGCCAACCCGGCGGGGTTCGCGCGCGGGCTGATCATGGGCAACCCGATGATCGACGAGATCCGGTCGCGCGGCATCGACCCCGAGGTGGTGATCGCCGATCTGGCGGCCGATCTGAAGGCAAGGTTCGCGCCCGGCATGGAGATGGCGCTGCTGACCCACATGTTCGAGTGCCGCAAGACCGGGGCGTAGGGCGAAGCCGGGTTCCGAAACGCTGGAAATGTCGGCTTGGTCGGTGCGGCTGACGGGGGGCGGGAATGCGCGACGAGGATTACCTGCGCCAGACGATCGCGATCGCGCGTACGTCACGGGCCGCAGGCAACCATCCGTTCGGCGCCCTGCTGGTGGGGCCGGGGGGCGAGGTGCTGCTGACCTCGGGCAACACCTATGCGGCGGATCGCGGCGTGGGGCACGCCGAGACCAACGTGGCGCGCGAGGCCGCGCGGGCCTACAGGCCGGAGTTCCTCGAACGCTGCACGCTGGTGACCTCGGTCGAGCCCTGCTGCATGTGCGCGGGCGCGGCCTACTGGGCCGGGATCGGCGCGGTGGTTTATGGGCTGAGCGAAAAGCGGCTGGCCGAACTGACCGGCGACAACCCCGAGAATCTGACGCTGGACCTGAGCTGCCATCAGGTGTTTGCCGCCGGGCGCCGGAGGGTTGTCGTGCGCGGGCCGTTCCCGGATCTGGAGGCCGAGATCGTCGCCGATCACCTCGGGTTCTGGTAGGCGCGCCACCCCGGTGTGATATTTTCGCACCGCCCGATCTTGCGCCCCCTGCCGGGCCTTCCCACATGCCGAACGAGGCCTGCGAAAGGGGTGCGCCGCCAAGACGGGCGCCCTGAGGGACAGGTGCCAGCAAAGGAGAACTGACCGATGAATCTGGAGAAATTCACCGAACGGTCGCGCGGTTTCATTCAAGCCGCCCAGACCATCGCGGTGCGGGAAAGCCATCAGCGGATCGGCCCCGAGCACCTTCTGAAGGCGCTGATGGATGACGATCAGGGGTTGGCCTCCAACCTCATCAAACGCGCGGGCGGCGAGCCGTTGCGCGTGGCCGAGGCGGTCAATGTCGCGCTGGGCAAGGTGCCGAAAGTGACCGGCGATGCCGGGCAGGTCTACATGGACCCGCTGCTGGTCCGCGTGCTCGACGAGGCGGAGAAACTCGCCACCAAGGCGGGCGACAGTTTCGTGCCGGTGGAACGCATCCTGATGGCACTGTGCATGGTCAAGTCGAAGGCCAAGGAGGCGCTGGACGCGGGCGCGGTGAATGCGCAGAACCTCAACGCCGCGATCAACGACATCCGCAAGGGGCGCACGGCCGACAGCGCCAGCGCCGAGCAAGGTTATGACGCCCTGAAGAAATACGCGCGCGACCTGACGGCGGCGGCGGCCGAGGGCAAGATCGACCCGATCATCGGGCGCGATGACGAGATCCGGCGCACCATGCAGGTGCTTTCGCGGCGGACGAAGAACAACCCGGTGCTGATCGGCGAGCCCGGCGTCGGCAAGACGGCCATCGCCGAAGGGCTGGCGCTGCGCATCGTGAACGGCGACGTGCCGGAAAGCTTGCGCAACAAGAAGCTGATGGCGCTGGACATGGGCTCGCTGATCGCGGGCGCGAAGTATCGCGGCGAGTTCGAGGAGCGGCTGAAGTCGATCCTTTCCGAAGTGACGGCGGCGGCGGGCGAGATCATCCTGTTCATCGACGAGATGCACACGCTGGTCGGTGCGGGCAAGGCGGAGGGGGCGATGGATGCCTCGAACCTCTTGAAACCGGCGCTGGCGCGGGGCGAGTTGCACTGCGTGGGCGCGACGACGCTGGACGAATACCGCAAGCATGTGGAAAAGGACGCGGCCCTGGCCCGCCGGTTCCAGCCGATCGTGGTGGAGGAACCGACGGTCGAGGACACGATCTCGATCCTGCGCGGCATCAAGGAAAAGTACGAACTGCACCACGGGGTGCGGATTTCGGACAGCGCCCTGGTGGCGGCGGCGACGCTGAGCCATCGCTACATCACCGACCGCTTTCTGCCCGACAAGGCCATCGACCTGATGGACGAGGCGGCCAGCCGGTTGCGGATGGAAGTGGACAGCAAGCCCGAGGAACTGGACGCGCTTGACCGCGAGATCCTGCAGAAGCAGATCGAGGCGGAGGCGCTGAAGAAGGAAGACGACGCCGCGAGCAAGGACCGGCTGGAGAAGCTGCTGAAAGAGCTGTCGACGTTGCAGGAGCAGTCGGCCAGCATGACGGCGACGTGGCAGGCCGAGCGCGACAAGCTGGACGCGGCGCGGGGGCTGAAGGAACAGCTCGACAAGGCGCGGGCCGAACTGGAGCAGGTGAAACGCGACGGCAATCTGGCGCGCGCCGGGGAGCTTTCCTATGGCATCATTCCGCAACTGGAAAAGAAGCTGACCGAGGCCGAAAGCCGCGAGGGCGACATGATGGTCGAGGAAGCGGTGCGGCCCGAGCAGATTGCGCAAGTGGTGGAACGCTGGACCGGCATTCCCACCTCGAAGATGCTGGAGGGCGACCGCGAGAAGCTGCTGAAGATGGAGGAGGAGCTTGGCAAGCGCGTCATCGGGCAGCGTCAGGCGGTGGTGGCGATCTCCAACTCGGTGCGCCGTGCGCGGGCGGGGCTGAACGACGAGAACCGGCCGCTGGGGTCATTCCTGTTCCTCGGGCCGACCGGCGTCGGCAAGACCGAACTGACCAAGGCGGTGGCGGCCTACCTGTTCGACGACGAGAGCGCGATGGTGCGGATCGACATGAGCGAGTTCATGGAGAAGCATTCCGTCAGCCGCCTGATCGGCGCGCCGCCCGGCTATGTCGGCTATGACGAGGGCGGGGTGCTGACCGAGGCTGTCCGCCGCCGCCCCTATCAGGTCGTGCTGTTCGACGAGGTCGAGAAGGCGCACCCGGACGTGTTCAACGTGCTGCTGCAGGTGCTGGATGACGGCATCCTGACCGACGGGCAGGGCCGCACCGTCGACTTCAAGCAGACGCTGATCGTGCTGACCTCGAACCTGGGCGCCTATGCGCTGAGCCAGTTGCCGGACGGGGCCGACCCTGCCCCGGCACGGGCCGAGGTGATGGAAGCGGTGCGCCAGCACTTCCGCCCCGAGTTCCTGAACCGGCTGGACGAGACGATCATCTTCGACCGGCTGACGCGGGCCGACATGGACGGGATCGTGACGATCCAGATGAAGCGGCTGGAGAAACGGCTGGCAGCGCGGAAGATCACGCTCGATCTGGATCAGGCGGCGCGGACCTGGCTGGCCGACGAGGGCTACGACCCGGTGTTCGGGGCGCGGCCGCTGAAGCGGGTGATCCAGCATCACCTGCAGGACCAGCTGGCCGAGATGATCCTGGCGGGCGACGTGATGGACGGCGACACGGTGAACGTCAGCGCCGGGGCCGACGGGCTGATCGTCGGCGCGCGGGTCTCGGCCTCGCGCCGACACGCGCCACAGCACGCGACCTACCATTGAGGCGGACCGGGCGGGGGAAACCCCGCCCGTTTGCGTTTCGGGGGCATCAGTCGGGCGTCGGGGTGCCGTCGTCCGCTCATGCAAGACGCTTGACCGTTCGCGGCCGATAGAACGAAGGAAATCCGGCAACCGTTCGGTTGCCGGGGATGGTTTCTTCGCGGTTGCCTCAGGCGCAATGACTGATGCAGGCGGATTGCGCGATGATGCACGCTCCGCAGAGCGGAATGCCGACTCCGGATGCGGCGCAAGCGAGTGCACAAGCCTCGGCCGCAAGGGTGCAGGCCGCGACACAGCCTGTGCTGTCCCTGTGCGGCACGACCACCGGCCTGTCGACCAACTTGGCGAACGCTGCCATCGTGGCAACGAGTCTGGCATCGGTTTTTGGCGGGGGCGGCGCACTGCCATCCGCCAGCCGAATCGGGACGCGGTCGGCTCGCAGATGGACACCCTGAGCGTCAGCGGTGAAATGCTCGATGAACGGGGCCAGCGCCTTGCCATCGAGACTGCCGCTGACATCAACGGTTCCTTTGGCAAGATCGACGGCGCAGTTCAGGACCATGCGACTGCCGCCGAGCCCCGGACCGAACTGCACCACAGCTTCGCTGCGGCCGTCCTTTCCGACCCGGATGGTCTTGTGCAGGGCAGTCTCGTTGTCGGTGGCGAGTGTCATCTGCTGGGTGAAGACACCACTGGAAAGATCCCGGCCCGAGGCAATCGCGAGGGTGACGGGCGTGTGATCGACAATGCGCGTCGTAATCCGCGACTGATAGGTACCACCGCCTTCCAGCGTGATCTCGATCTGGGTCATCGAAAGCTCCTTGGTTGAGAGAATACAACTTCTTTCCACCATTGGCTGCGAGGGCGCACAATGATCTTGGTCATTGACAGCGTGGGCCGGACAGTGGCGGGCGCGGACCCGGTTTTCCCGTTGGTGGTTTGAAGCTTGCATCCGCCGACCGGATTGCGCCGCGCCGGTCTGCGACCTTCCGCCCTTTGAAACACAGGTCACGTTCACGCCAGATTCACGGTCGTGAGGCAACTTTCCGCCGATCCTGACGTATCTCTGATGTGCGCAATGCCGAACAGGAAGGAGATACCGATGACCACGTCATTCCGACCGGGCCTCAAAGGGTCCGAGATCACGCCGAAAGCCGCCTACATGAACCGCCGCCAGATCATGGCGGGGGCCGGGGCGCTGCTGGCCGCAGGGGCGATCGGCAGGCGGGCCGAGGCCAAGCTGACCACGGTGCCCAGCCCCTATTCGACGGATACCAAGCCCAACTCGCTCGACGATATCACCCATTACAACAACTTCTACGAGTTCGGGCTGGACAAGACCGACCCCGCGCGGTTCGCGGGCAAGCTGACGGTGGACCCCTGGGCGATCCAGATCGGCGGCATGGTCGACAATCCGGGCAGCTACGCGCTGGGCGACATCCTGAAGGGCGTGACGCTGGAAGAGCGGGTCTATCGCCACCGCTGCGTCGAGGGCTGGTCGATGGTCATCCCCTGGGACGGTTTCCCGCTGAAGGCGCTGCTGGATCGGGCGGGCGTGCAACCCTCGGCCAAGTATATCGCCTTTGAAACGGTGATGCGCCCGGAAGAGATGCCGGGACAACGCGCGACCAACGTGCTGGCCTGGCCCTATGTCGAGGGGCTGCGGCTGGACGAGGCGATGCACCCGCTGACCATCCTGGCGACCGGCATCTACGGCGAGGCGATGCCGACGCAGGACGGCGCGCCGATCCGGCTGGTGGTGCCGTGGAAATATGGCTTCAAGTCGATCAAGTCGATCGTCAAGATCACCGCCGTGGCCGACGAGCCGCCAACCTCGTGGAACTTGGAAGCGCCGAACGAATACGGCTTTTATTCCAACGTGAACCCACATGTGGACCATCCGCGCTGGAGCCAGGCCAGCGAGCGGCGGATCGGCGGCGGGTTGTTCGCGCCCCGCATCGACACGTTGATGTTCAACGGCTACGGGGACGAGGTGGCCAGCCTCTACACCGGCATGGACCTGAAGAAGAACTTCTGATGACGATCGCGCAGGACATCAACGGGCGGCTGCGTCGGGTTCCGGCCTGGCCGCTTTATCCGCTGGGGCTCTTGCCACTGGCCTGGATGATATTTGAAATCTTCACCGGCGGCCTGGGTGTCGATCCGGTGAAGGAACTGGAACATCAGGTCGGCCTCTGGGCGCTGAAGTTCATCGTGGCGGGGCTGTGCATCACGCCCCTGCGCAAGTTCACCAAGGTGAGCCTGATCAAGTTCCGTCGCCAGATCGGTCTGGTCGCCTTCTTCTATGTCGTGCTGCATGTCCTCGTCTGGCTCTTGCTCGACCTGCAGCTGCGCTGGGGCGAGATCGGCGAGGCGATCCTGAAGCGGCCTTTCATCACCATCGGGATGCTGGCCTTCGTGATGATGATCCCGCTGGCGGTGACGTCAAACACCCTCTCGGTCCGGCGACTGGGGGCGGCGGCCTGGGGGCGGCTGCACAAGCTGACCTATGCCGTCGCGGCGCTGGGGGCGGTGCACTACCTGCTGGTGGTGAAGTCATGGCCGCGCGAGCCGATGGTGTACCTCGGTATCGTGGCCGTTCTGCTGGCGATGCGGGTGGTCTGGGCGCGGCAGCGACTCAGTGCCCGGACGGCCTGAACGCGGAAGTCGTTCCCCCGCCCGCACCCGTGTCGGGCGGGTCATCTTGCGTCCTCGGACCGGCCGAAATTGTTGCACAAATTGCGCAGACCCCAACATCTTGAGCAAGATTTGGACGCTGATAAGAAAATGTCATCTTCCTGCATTTTTCTTCTTGCGGCCATCGTTCGGTGGTCCTAAACACCGCCTCACCGAAGCGGAAGCGACGGTGCAGCGGGGCGGACGGAAGCGGAAGCGGAAGTTGGTTTCGGTGTTTGGAGATGAGGATGGCGGGCGCGCCGCGAGTAGAAGTG
>NZ_CBAICG010000045.1:0-26621 GCF_964715405.1 Solirhodobacter sp.
GATTTCTACATCCTGTGCCCCGACAACGACGTGGACCGCGCGACCGACGAGAAACGCATCCTCTGGGCCGCCGGTGACATCGTGGAAAACCGCCCGCCGCTGTCGCGCTGGCACCCGGACTACGCCGAGGCGTTCCGGACGTGGCTGAAAGGCTGACCACCCATGCGCACCCACCGCATCGCCGCGATCCCTGGTGACGGCATTGGCCCCGAAGTGGTCGATGCCGCGCTTGACGTGCTGGAGGCGCTGAGCCGCCAGACCAATGCCTTCCGCCTTGACGTGACGCAGTTCGACTGGGGCACCGACTGCTACCGCCGCACCGGGGCACTGATGCCCGCGGACGGTCCCGACCAGCTGCGGGCCTTTGACGCGATCCTGTTCGGCGCCGTTGGGGCGCCCGATGTGCCCGATCACATCACGCTCTGCGCCCTGCGACTGGCAATCTGCCAGACGCTGGACCAGTTCGCCAACGTGCGCCCGACGCGCATCCTGCCCGGCATCCGCAGCCCTCTGGCCGGGGTAAGGCCGGGCGACCTCGACTGGGTCATCGTGCGCGAGAATTCCGAGGGCGAATATTCGGGGCATGGCGGGCGCAGCCACCGCGGCCAGTCGCACGAAGTCGCGACCGAAACCGCGATCTTCACCCGGGTCGGAGTCGAGCGCATCATGCGCTTTGCCTTCGGTCTTGCGGCGGCACGGCCGCGAAAGTTGCTGACCGTGGTCACCAAGTCGAACGCGCAGCGGCACGGCCTCGTCCTTTGGGACGAGATCGCGGCCGAGGTCTCACACGATTTCCCGCAGGTGACCTGGGACAAGATGCTGGTCGACGCGATGACCGTTCGGATGACGCTGAACCCGCGCTCGCTCGATACGATCGTGGCCACGAACCTGCACGCCGACATCCTGTCGGACCTTGCGGCGGCGCTGGCCGGGTCGATCGGCATCGCGCCCACGGCGAACCTGGACCCCACGCGTCGCGCCCCCTCAATGTTCGAGCCGATCCATGGCTCGGCCTTCGACATAACCGGCAAGGGCATCGCGAACCCGGTGGGCACGTTCTGGTCGGCGTCGATGATGCTCGACCACTTGGGCGAAACCGCCGCCGCCACCAGGCTGATGGCGGCCATCGAGACCGTCACCGCAAACCCCGCGTGGCACACGCCGGACCTTGGAGGCTCGGCCACGACACGGGAGGTTGCCGCCGCGGTCGCGGCTGAACTCCTCGGCCCGGAGGCCCCACGGAGGTAGTCACCACGCGATGGCCGATGAACGCGCGGCCTTCAGATCAAACGTTGCCTTTGAAACTCGAATCCGCCCCGCTGCCGGTTTTGTGGACAGCACGTCAAGCTAACCTGGCGCGGGCCTCGAACTCCATGGGGCTGAGGTCGCCCAGCTTCGAATGGCGTCGTCTCGGGTTGTAGAAGCGTCTGATTGAATCTGAATCCGGATTCCCCGGATTGATGTGGTGTGAGTCACCATGCCTGCCGGATGGTGGCGGATGGCATGGTGTTACCACTTTCCATTGATCTCAGGGTGCGGATTGCGGCGGCGTTGGGTGAGGGGGAGACAGTTCGGGCGGCAGCGAAGCGGTTCGGGGTTTCTGTGGCCGCTGGTGTGCGGATCGGTCAGCGGCAGCGAGCGGGGCGCGGGCAGGTTCCCGGCAGGATCGGCGGGCACCGCCGTCCTGTGCGGGCGCGGACGGCGGAACTGGCTGCGCGCGGCCTGCATGTGGCGCACGATACGGTCTTGCGTTTCGTGGCGCGTGCGCTGGCGGGCGCATCAGCACCGGCTTGATCCCGGACGTCTGATCTTCATCGACGAAACCCGGATCAAGACCCAGATGACCCGGACCCGCGGCTGGAGCCCGCGCGGCACAAGGCTCACCGCCCACCTCCCGCACGGGCACTGCAAAACCCTGACATTCCTGGCGGGCCTGCGCCACGGCCGCATCGTCGCGCCCTTCCTCCTCGACGGGCCGATCAACGGGGATGCTTTCACCGCCTGGGTTGGCCAAAGCCTCGCCCCGACGCTGGCGCCCGGTGACATTGTCATCGCCGACAACCTGGGCAGCCACAGGCCTGCCCGCCCGCCAACGCATTCGGAACGCCGGAGCGCATCTGCTGTTCCTGCCGCCCTGCAGCCCGGACCTCACCCCCGTCGAGATGGTCTTCGCCAAACTCAAGGCGCTGTTCCGCAAGGCCGACGAGCGCACGATCGAAACCTCGTGGCGACGGGTCGGCCCCCTGCTTGACGCCTTCCGCCCAACAAAATGCGAAAACCACCTGCGACATGCCGGATACGCTTCGGTCCGAGCCGGACACGCTTCAGGCTTTCGCCACCGTGATCAGCGTCGTCACATGCAGCGCCGCCGCGAGCGAGGCGAAGCGGGCGCGCGACACCTCGCCGAAGAGGTCGACGCCCTTGGGCTGCAGCACCAGTTCCAGCACGCCCTTGCGCGGGTAGAAACGCAGCGCCCCCGCCTCGGCCGGGTCGGCGATCGAGAACATCGCGCCAAAGCGCATCGCCTTGCCCAGCACCTCGGCATCGGCGATCTGCTCTTCGGTCAGCAGTTGCAACAGCGGTTCCAGCCGCGATCCCGCGCGGCTGTTCTTGTAGCGGTGCAGCAGGGCGAGGCCGAGGAACACCCGCCCCGGATGGTCGAGCCCGCCGAGGTTGGCACGGGTGGCGTTGTCGAAACAGGCCTCGGCTCGGTAGTCCGGATGGGCGCGCCAACTGGTATCGTGCAGCAGGCAGGCGGCCTTGATCAGCCGCAGCCGTTCGGGCGGGGTGCCCTTGAACAGCGGCAGCAGGAAATCATAGAGCTTGCGCCCGAAGCCCGGCAGCCGCGCGCTGGCGGCTTCGGTGAACCGGCAGGCCTCGATCAGCGGATCGCGCTGGCGCAGGCGCTGCGGCATGTGTTCGTACAAAAGCCCCTCGCGGATGCCGTAAGAGGAAACGTCGATCTCTTTCGGGCGGAAGCTGCGCACCAGTTGGCCCAGCACCTCGGCGGCCAGCGGCACCAGTTCCATCCGCTCGGCCGAGGTGCCGGTGCGCAGGCGCAGTTCGGTCAGGTCGGCGGTGGTGATCCAGTCGACGGTGGCCAGCACCTGTTCGCGCGTCATGCGGTATTCGTGCAGCACGGTCAGCGGATAGCCGCGGCGTTCCATGTCCAGTCGGGCGATGGCGCGCCACGAGCCGCCGACGAGGTAGATCTTGTCGTGGTGCACGTCGAGATCGGTCTTGAGCTGCCTGACGATCTTCGCGATGTGCTTGCTGCGGTCCTTGGCGCTGCCCGGCACCTGTTGCAGCCGGAACGGCCCCAGCGGCGAGGTCAGCCGCCGCCCGATGCGCCCGTCGCCGATCACCGCCAGTTCCATTGACGAGCCGCCGATGTCGCACACGATGCCCTCGGCCTCGGGCCAGCCCAGCAGCACACCCTGCGCCGACAGCCGCGCCTCTTCGGCGCCGTCGATCGCCCAGAGCCTCATGCCGGTTTCGCGCGTCACCTGCTCCTGAAACTCCGGCCCGTCCTTCGCCTCGCGCACGGCGGCGGTGGCGACGGCGGTCAGCGGGGCGATGCCCATCCCTTCGGCCAGGATCGAGAACCGCTTCAACGCAGCCATCGCCCGCTCGCGGCCCCTGGGGTTCAGCAGGCCGGTGGTGTCGAGTCCGGCGCCGAGGCCGCAGAGGATCTTTTCGTTGTAGAAATAGGCCGGCGACCGGGCCGCGCCATCGAACACCACAAGCCGGACAGAGTTGGAGCCGACATCCACCACGCCGATGCGCGACAGCGCGCGGGCCGAGGGGTCTTCGAACAGCGGGCGGCCGAAGGGGCCCCATTCGTCCTGGGCGGGCTCGGCAGAGTCGCTCATCGGGTGTCCTTCGTCATGGCGCGCGGACTTTGGCGTGCCCGGCGGGGGGCGTCAATCCACGGCATGGGCAAGGCGCGGGACATCGGCATCCCCGGCGCTGCCACGGCCCGACAGCGAGGGGTTTTCCATGAAGAAACGGTGGCACGAGAAGAACGGGCCCTCGGCAGGGGCGGCCTCGCGTTCGTAGCTGCCATCGGGTTGCAAGATGAAGCTTTGCGCCCGGTCGGCAAGGTTTGCCGCCATGATCTGGCTGACGATCTGCGCCTTCACGGTGTCGTTCTTGATCTCGACCAGCGTTTCCACCCGGCGATCCAGATTTCGCTCCATCCAGTCGGCGGACGAGATGAACACGCGGGCTTTCTTCGACGGCAGGCCGTGGCCGTTGCCGAAGCAGACGATGCGGCTGTGTTCAAGGAACCGGCCGACGATCGACTTGACGCGGATGTTGGCCGACATCCCGGCGATGCCGGGGCGCAACATGCAGATGCCGCGCATGACCATGTTGATCTTCACGCCCGCGCCGCTGGCGGCATAGAGCGCGTCGATCACGTCGGGGTCGGTCAGCGAGTTCATCTTGGCCCAGATCGCGGCGGGGCGCCCCGAACGGGCATGGTCGGCCTCGGCGGCGATCAGGCCTAGGAGCCGCGACTTGAGGTTGATGGGCGAAATGGCGAGGTTTTCCAGCCCCTCGGGCTGCGCATAGCCCGACAGGTAGTTGAAGACCTTGGTGGCATCGCGCCCCAGCGCCGGGTCGCAGGTGAAAAAGCTGAGGTCGGTATAGATGCGGGCCGTGATCGGGTGATAGTTGCCGGTGCCGTAGTGGGTATAGGTCACCAGTTGGTCGCCCTCACGCCGCACCACCGTGCTGATCTTGGCATGGGTTTTCAGGTGGATGAAGCCGTAGACGACATGCGCCCCGGCGCGTTCCAGCCGCCGCGACTGGCGGATGTTGGCGGCCTCGTCGAAGCGCGCCTTCAGTTCCACCAGCGCGGTGACAGATTTGCCCGCCTCGGCCGCCTCGCACAGCGCCGACACGATCGGGCTGTCGCGCGAGGTGCGGTAGAGCGTCTGCTTGATCGCCAGCACGTTCGGATCACGCGCCGCCTGATCGAGGAACCGCACCACCATGTCGAACGTCTCGTAGGGGTGGTGCAGCAGCATGTCCTTCTGGCGGATCGCCGCGAACATGTCGCCCTCATGGTCCTGCACACGCTCGGGCACGCGCGGGGTGAAGGACGGCCATTGCAGATCGCGGCGCGCGTCCAGCACCAGTTCCTTGAGGTCGGCGACGCCCAGCAGGCCGCGGATTTCGATCACCTCGTCGGGCGTCACGCCCAGTTCAACCATCACCAGCCGCCGCAGGTCTTCGGGGGCGCCCGCGGTGATCGTCATGCGGATGACCTCGCCCCGGCGGCGGCGTTTCAGCGCCACCTCGAACTCGCGCACCAGGTCTTCGGCCTCGTCCTCGACCTCCAGATCGCTGTCGCGCAGCACGCGGAAGGCGCAATGCCCGATGTCGCGGTAGCCGGGAAAGAGCGAGCCGAGGTGCAGCAGCAACAGCTCCTCCAGCGGCAGGAAGCGGTGGTCGCTCCCGGTCGCGGGCAGCGCAATGAAGCGCGGCACCTGTTGCGGGATCGGCAGCAGCGCCTGCAACGGGCGCCTGTCGGCGACCCGCTCCAACTGCAACGCCAGACAGAAGCCGGTGTTGGGGATGAAGGGAAACGGGTGCGCCGGGTCGATCGCCAGCGGCGACAGCACCGGAAAGACCTGATTGAGGAAATAGCTCTCCAGATAGATCTGGTCGCGCCGGGTCAGTTTGGCGCGGGTCAGCAGGCTAATGCCCGCCGCCTCCATTTCCTTCTTCAGCTTGTTCCAGATCGTCTGCTGCGCCTGCAACAGCCGCCGCGCGTCACGGTCGATCATCGCCAGTTGGTCGCGCGGGGTCAGCCCGTCGACGGCAATCATCGAGTTGCCCGCGCGCGCCAGTTCGCGCAGCCCGGCGACGCGGACGGTGTAGAACTCATCAACGTTGGTGGCCGAGATCGACAGGAACCGCACCCGCTCCAACAGCGGCACGCGCGGGTTGCGCGCCTCGTCCACCACGCGCCAGTTGAACGCCAGCCACGACAGTTCGCGATTGAAGAACCGGTGCGGCCCTGCGGTCTCGTCCGGCGGCAGCACGGTCGGGGCGGGGAATGGCGCTTTCAGGAAATCGGCTTGGATCATTGGCGGTTACGGGCGATTTGGGAATGCGCCTGATTATTGGCCCGCTTCGGGCAGGCTGTCCAGCACCTCGGCGGCGAAGGCCCGCGTGATCTCGCGATGCGCGGTCATGCTGTGGCGGTCGATCGCCTCCACCACCTCGGCCGCGGCGGCCAGCGAGCGGTCGATCCGGGTGGCCAGATAGGCGATCACCGCCGGGGCGACGTGCAACTGGCGGTCGGCGAACAGCTTCACCAGCACCGCCGACAGCAGCGCGTCATCGGGCCGTTCCAGCCGGGCGACCGGGGCGGCCTGCAACCGGCTGGCGAGGTCGGGCAGCACCACGGGCCAGCGGTTCGGCGCCTCGGGCGCGGCCAGCAGCAGATGCCCGCCCGAGGCGGCCAGCATGTTGTGCAGGTGAAACAGCGCCCGCTCGGCCTCCGCATCGCCCGCCACCCGCTGTGCGTCGTCCAGCGCGACGCGGGTCCGGGCGGCCAGTGCGGGCAGGTCGGCGGCGGCAAGATCGGCCGCGGGCAGCAGCGCCGCACCCGTCTCGGCGGCCCAGATGCGGGCCAAGTGGCTTTTGCCCGCGCCCGCCGGGCCGGTGAGTACCAGCTTGCCCTGCGGCCAGTCGCGCCACCCCTCCACCGCCGCCAGTGCGGCGGTATTCGCGGCCGAGACGAAGAAATCCGCGCGCCCGGTCGCCGCCGGCCGCGCCTGCGGCAGGGGCAGGGCGAACTGTTCGGGTGTCTTCACATCCCGCCCGCGTCGTTGCCCGAGAGGCCCTTGTAAAGCTGGCTGTCGAGGTATTGCCGGATGCCAAAGCGAGCCAGCACGCCGATCGTGGCCGCCACTGGCACCGCGACCAAGAGCCCGACGATGCCGAAGATGGTGCCGAACGCCGACAGCGCGAACAGCAGCCACACCGGATGCAGCCCGACCGAATGGCCAACCAGCGCGGGGCTGAGGATGTTGCCCTCGATGAACTGCCCAAGCGCGAAGACGCCGACGACGGCGGCGATCATCCCCGGCTGGTCCCAGAACTGAAAGAGGGCCAGCCCGATGGCCAGCACACCGCCGGTCATTGCGCCAAGGTAGGGGATGAAGGTGATCAGCCCGGCGAAGGCACCGACCACCAGCCCGAACTGCAACCCGACCAGCATCAGCCCGACCGCGTAATAGGTGCCGAGGATCGCGCAGACCGTCAACTGGCCGCGCACGAAGCCTGCCAGGACGTCGTCGATCTCGTTGCCCAGGCCGCGGATCGTGTCGCGGTAATCGCGCGGCAGCCAGCTGTCGACATGCGCAATCATCCGGCTCCAGTCCAGCAGCAGGTAGAACGCCACCACCGGCACGACGATGATGAACAGCGCCGCGTTGATCACGCTCAGCGCCGACGAGATCAGTCGGTTGGCGAGGTCGGCCCCCTGCGCCTTGATCGTGTCGCCGATCGAGATCAGCGTCTGGTGCACCACGCTGGTCTGGTCGAGGATCGACGGGAACCGCACGGTGAGGAAGGCCTGAAGCTGGCTGAAGATCAGCGGGGCCGCGCTGATCAGGGCCAGCAACTGCTGGGTCAGCAGCGGGATGACCAGCACCGCCAGCAGGATACAGATCAACAGCGCCGCGACCGAGATGATCACCGTGGCGACGATGCGACTCAGCCCCAACCGCTCCAGCCGACCGGCGATGGGGTCGAGGAAATAGGCGATCGCGCCGCCGATCACGAACGGCAGGATGACCGAGCCCAGGATCCACAACGCAAACAGAAATACCGCCGCGGTGATGCCCCAGTATTTCACCTGTTCCCTGACGGGAAGTCCCATGTCTCTGCTCCGGCTGCGCCTGCAGCCTGTCATCGCCGAACACACCCGCGCACGCAAGCGCGCCCTGCGCTTGCCTGACAGATGTGGATCGCATAGGTCATGCGCAACCACGTCCTGCCCAAAGGTTCCGCAGATGCGCCTGACCCGTTACTTCATGCCCGTCCTCAAGGAAAACCCCGCCGAGGCACAGATCGTCAGCCACCGTTACATGCTCCGTGCGGGCATGATCAAGCAGCAGCAGGCGGGCATCTATTCCTGGCTGCCGCTCGGCTTCAAGGTGCTGAAGCGGATCGAGCAGATCGTGCATGAAGAGCAGATCCGCGCCGGTCACATCCCGCTCTTGATGCCGACGCTGCAACCCGCCGACCTGTGGCGCGAGTCGGGCCGCTATGACGATTACGGCGAAGAGATGCTGCGCATCACTGACCGCCACAAGCGCGAGATGCTTTACGGGCCGACGAACGAGGAGATGATCACCGACATCTTCCGCGCGCATGTGGAAAGCTACAAGACGCTGCCGCTGACGCTCTACCACATCCAGTGGAAGTTCCGCGACGAGATGCGGCCCCGCTTTGGTGTGATGCGCGGCCGTGAGTTCCTGATGAAGGACGGCTACAACTTCGACATCGACAAGGACGCGGCGCTGCATGCCTACAACCGCCACATGGTCAGCTACCTGCGCACCTACGAACGCATGGGCCTGACCGCGATCCCGATGCGCGCCGACTCGGGCCCGATCGGCGGCGAGGATACCCATGAATTCCTGGTGCTCGCCGAAACTGGCGAGTCGGAAGTGTTCTACGATCAGGCGGTGACCGAGCTGAAGCTGGGTGACCGCGCGGTGGATTACGACGACCGCGCCGCCGTCAAGGCGATCTGCGACGAGTTCACCAGCGTCTACGCGCGCACCGACGAGACCCATGACGCGGCGATGTTCGACGCCATCCCCGAAGAGCGCCGCAAGGTCGGCCGCGGCATCGAGGTGGGGCAGATCTTCTACTTCGGCACCAAGTATTCCGAGCCGATGAAGGCCTTCGTGGTCAACGACAAGGGCGAGCGTGTGCCGGTGCACATGGGGTCGCACGGGATCGGCGTGTCGAGGCTTCTTGGCGCGATCATCGAGGCGAGCCACGACGACAAGGGCATCATCTGGCCTGAAGGCGTCACGCCGTTCCATTGCGGCATCGTCAACCTCAAGCAGGGCGACCCGGCGGCCGATGCCGCCTGCGACGCGCTGGAGGCGGCGCTGATCGCCAGGGGCCTCGACCCGCTTTACGACGACCGGGATGAGCGGGCGGGGGCGAAGTTCGCGACGATGGACCTGATCGGCCTGCCTTGGCGCATCACCGTGGGCCCGCGCGGGCTGGCGGCGGGCAAAGTCGAACTGACCTCGCGCCGCACCGGCGAAAGCGAGGAAATGTCGCCCGAGGCCGCCGTGGCCCGGGTGGCCGAGATTTACGCCGGGGTCTGACGAACCCCGGATTTTCGCCGAAAATCCGCACTGAATTTTCTGCGAAAATTCGGTCTGGACCGGGAAAGGAAGCGCTTTGACCGGCCGCACACGACCCTTCGCCGCCTTCGAGTGGATGATCGCCTGGCGCTACCTTCGGTCCAGGCGGGCCGAGGGCGGCGTTTCGGTGATGACCTGGATCAGCCTGATCGGCATCACCTTGGCGGTGTTCGCGCTGATCGCCACGCTCGCCGTGCGCTCGGGCTTCCGGGCCGAGTTCGTCGATACGATCCTGGGCGCCAATGCGCATGTCACGGTCTATTCCGCCGCGCACCCCGACGACAACGGGCGCATGGTGCGGACGATGACCGACTACGAGGCGGTGACGAAGAAGATCGAGGCGATCCCCGGCGTCACCACCGCCGCGCCGCTGATCAAGGGCGAGGTGATGGCCAGCTTCGACAGCCACAACGCCGGGGTGCAGGTCTACGGCATCGCGCTGTCCGATCTGAAGAACATCCCCCGCATCGCGCATTCCGATCAGGCGCAGGGCAATATCGACGATTTCGACCAGGGCATCGCCATCGGCACCGGCGTTGCGCGCGATCTGGGGGTGGGGATCGGCGACCACATCCGCCTGATCTCGCCCGACGGGGTCAAGACCGCCTTCGGCACCAGCCCGCGGGTGAAAGCCTATCCCGTGGTCTACATCTTCAGCGCCGGCCGCTGGGACATCGACCAGATCCGGGTCTATCTGCCCTTCGCCGAGGCGCAGAGCTATTTCAACCGCGAGGGCACCGCCGACGAGATCGACGTGATGACCGTCGACCCCGAGCGGGTCGACGATCTGACCCCCGCGCTGCTGGCGGCTTCGGGCGACAATGCGATGCTGTGGAGCTGGCGCGACTCGGCGGGCAGTTTCCTGCGCGCGCTGACGGTCGAGGACAACGTGATGTTCGTCATCCTCGCGCTGATCGTGCTGATTGCCTCGATGAACATCGTGTCGGGCCTGATCATGCTGGTGAAGAACAAGGGCCGCGACATCGGCATCCTGCGCACGATGGGGCTGACGGAAGGCTCGATCCTGCGGGTGTTCTTCATCTGCGGCGCCTCCACCGGCCTGATCGGGACGCTGGCGGGGGTGATCCTTGGCTGTCTGTTCGCGATCTACATCGACCCGATCTTCTCGTTCATCAACTACTGGGCGGGGGGTGGGGTCTGGGATCCCTCCATCCGTGGTATCTACACCCTGCCCGCCAAGCTGGAATGGTTCGACGTGGTGCGGGCGGTGGCGCTGTCGCTGGGGCTTTCGTTCGTGGTGACGATCTTCCCGGCGCGGCGGGCGGCGCGGATGAACCCGGTTGAGGCGCTGCGCTATGAGTGAGCCGATGCTGATCCTCGACGGGATCGAAAAGACCTACAACCCGGGCAGGCCGGGCGAGGTGCGCGTGCTGCGCGGGGCGTCGCTGCGGCTGGAACCGGGCGAGGTGGTGGCGCTGGTGGCGCCCTCGGGGGCGGGGAAATCGACGCTGCTGCACATCGCGGGGCTGCTGGACACGCCGGATACGGGCAGCGTGCAGATCGGCGGGGTCGAGATGACGCGGCGGCCCGACCGGGCGCGAACGGCGGTGCGGCGGGCCGACGTGGGCTTCATCTACCAGTTCCACCACCTGCTGCCGGAGTTCACGGCGCTGGAGAATATCGTTCTGCCGCAACTGGCGAACGGGGTGGCGCGCAAGGCCGCGAACGCGCGGGCGATGGACCTGCTGGCCCGTGTCGGGGTCGATGCGCGCGCCGATCACCGCCCGGCGGCGCTGTCGGGGGGCGAGCAGCAGCGGGTGGCGTTCTGCCGCGCGCTGGCGAATGCGCCGAAGCTGCTGCTGGCGGACGAGCCGACCGGGAACCTGGACCCCGCGACCTCGGATCAGGTCTTCGCGGTGCTGATGGACCTGGTGCGCCACACCGGGCTTTCGGCGCTGATCGCCACGCACAATCCGGGCCTGGCCGCCCGGATGGACCGCATCGTGCACCTGGACGCGGGGCGCATCGCGGGCTGAGGCCGCGCAAGGGCCTGACAGTGTTGGGAAATCGGGACACCGAAACCACACCGAAACCACACCGACGTTGCACCGATTTTCCGCCCCGCAGACGTTCGCATCCGTGGCCGCTTGCGCGGGATCAACGCGCGGCCCGGCGGCTCGTGCGAGCGTGGGCGCAGATCAGCCGGAGGATTGCCCGATGCGTCTTGTGACCCTTGCCCTTTCCACCCTCGTTGCCATGCCCGCGGTCGCCAACCCACCCGATCCCGGGCAGGTGGCGTTCGGGCAGATGTGCGCCGATTGCCACGGCCTTGATGCCCGTGGCGACGGGCCGAAGGCCGGGATACTCTCGGTGAAGCCCGCCGATCTGACGACGCTTTCGGCGCGGTCCGGGGGGGTGTTTCCGATGCTGCATGTGATCGGCGTGATCGACGGCAGCGACCGCGTCGCAGAGCACACCGGCCCCTCGCCGATGCCCGCATTCGGCGCGCTGGTGGGCGGGCAGTCGGCCGCGCTCGACACCCCGGGCGGCACGGTGTTGTTTACCCGCGGGGTGATCCTGTCGATCGCCTATTACCTGGAGAGCGTGCAGAAATGACCAACCTCAACAGTGGCGAGGTTGCTTTGTCGGCGCACCTCGAACATCACAATTCGCACCGCACCGGCTGGTTGCGCGCGGCGGTGCTGGGCGCCAACGACGGCATCGTGTCCACCGGCAGCCTGATCGTGGGCGTGGCGGCTGCAACGCCGGACCATGCGGCGATCCTTGTGGCGGGGGTTGCGGGGCTTGCGGCCGGAGCGATGGCGATGGCGGCGGGCGAATATGTCTCGGTCAGTTCGCAGGCCGATACCGAGCGCGCCGATCTGGCGATGGAACGCGCGGCGCTGCGCGACAATCCGGTGGGCGAGACCGAGGAACTGGCCGCGATCTACCAGCACCGGGGGCTGGACCATGCGCTGGCGTTGCAGGTCGCCAAGGCGCTGATGGTGAAGGACGCGCTGGGCGCCCATGCGCGCGACGAGATCGGCATCACCGACATCGGCACGCCACGACCCGTGCAGGCGGCGCTGGCCTCGGCGACCTCGTTCTCGATCGGGGCGGCGCTGCCGCTGTCGGTCGCGGCGCTGGTGCCGCTGGGCGTGGCGATCGTGTCGGTCACGGCGGCGTCGGTCGCGGGGCTGGCCGTGCTCGGCGCACTGTCGGCGCGGGCGGGCGGCGCGCCGGTGCTGCGCGCGGTGCTGCGCGTGATGATCTGGGGCGCGGCGGCGATGGGGGCCACGGCGGGCATCGGCGCGCTGTTTGGCACCGCGGTGGGGTGAGGCGGAACAGGAAACGCTCCGGTGGAGCGTTTCCCCGCCGAACGCCCGGAGCGCGGGCGCAGGGCCGGGCGGTCAGGCGGTGACGGCGGCCCGGATCGCGGCGGTGAAGTCGGCGGGGGTGGCGGTCAGCAGGCCGACCTTGGCGGCGGTGAAGAAATCCGCCACCGCCGTGTCGATCGCGTCGACCTCGACCCCGCGCAGCGCAGCTTCGAGGTTCAGGATCGTGGCGGGCGGGGTCACAAAGAAGTCGCCGGTGATGACGATCTCGCGGATGCGGTCGCGGGCGGCGCCCTCCAGCCGGACATGGGCGGCGATGGTGCCGCCTGCGGCGGTGTGGCTGCCCGACAGCACGTCGGCGCCGGTCGGGTCGTCGATGCCATAGACGAACTCGTCGGTGCCGATCTCCTCGGCGAAGATCGCGCGGGCGGCGGCTTCCTCGGCTTGGGTGATCGCGCCCCACTGCGGCGTGATGCCCAGCCGTTCGGCGAAACCGTCGAGCAGCGCCTGTTTCACCTCGGCCACCGGGGGCGGGGCGCCGTGGAAAAGCTCGGTGACGGTGACGACGCGCTGCGCGCCGCTGGTCTGCCCGCGCTTGGCCAGTTTGGCGGCGGGGATGTTCAAAAGCGACGCCATCTTGGCGCCGTCCATGTCGTAAAGCGTGGTGCCCTGGTAGAAGATCGTGTCGCCGTCGAAAAAGCCGCCGGTGCCCGAGATCTTGCGGCCCTCGACCTCGATATCGTTGCGGGGGCGGTAGTTCGCGGCGATGCCGAGGCGCGACAGGCCCGCCGCCGCCGCCTCGCAGATCGCCTGCGCGACCTCGCCCAGCGAGGAAAGCCCCAGCGTGTTGCGGTGGAACACCAGTTCCCAGCCGAACTGGCCCTCATCCAGGTAAAGCGCGCCGCCGCCGGTCACCCGCCGCCCGATGCCGACTCCTGCGGCGCGGCAGGCGTCGAGGTGCAGTTCCTGACTGATCGCCTGATGACGGCCAACCAGAACCGAGGGCGGAAAGGTCAGGAACCGCACCGTGTCGGGTGTGGTCCCGGTCTTGTGGCCCTCGATCAGCGCCTGATCGAAGGCCATCTGCGCGCGGCAGGACCGGGTGCCGGTGTCGATGACGCGGAAGGGCTTCACAACGCGTCGAACTCTTCGCCCGGCGTGTAGCTTTCGCCGGGGCGGTTCATGTTGAGCTGGCTGCGCACCTTGCGGATGTCGGGGCCCTTCAGCGGGAACGGGTAGCTGGCGATGTTGGAGGGCGGGCTGTCGCCGTAGGGGCGGTCGCAGGCCGAAATGTCATCGGCGAACTTGCCGGGGCAGCCGGAGGTGCGGAAGGCGATGCCCGCGTCGACGATGGGGGCGAGTTCGGAAGCGCCCATGCCGAAATCGACGATACGGCCCTGATCGTCGAACTTCATCTGATCGACGCGCACGCCGCAGTAGTCGACGAGGTAGCGGGCCAGTTGCACCCGGCGCCACTGATCGCGCGGGGTGGCGGGCAGGTGGTCCATCAGGCTGCCCTTTTCGGGGAAGAAGCAGAACATGTGGCTGTGGCCGCCAAGGTCGACGATCTTCTGGACGAGGGTCATCACCTCGTGTTCCGTCTCGCCCATGCCGACGATGATGTGGGCGCCGAACTTTTTGGGGCCGAAGATGTCGCGGGCCTCCAGCATGATCTCCCAGTACTTCGCCCAGGTGTGCGGCGATTGCACGCCGTGGCCGCGGGTGCGGTCAAAGAGTTCCGGCGTGGCGGCGTCGATCGCGACGGTGAAGATGTCGGAGCCGAGGTCGCGCAAGGTCTGCACGTCATGGCGCGTCATCGTTGTGGGGTTCGACAGGATCGAGATCGGGATCGCGTCGGGGTCGATGCGGTCGGTCCATTTCTTCAGCACCGTCACCGTATCCTCGTCGGAGTTCGGGTGGGTGATCATCGAGATGCACATGCGGTGGAACGGGCTTCCGGCAACGTCCTTCGCCACGCGGTCGACGATTTCATCCATCGAGACGGCGGGCCAGTCGACGCGGATGAAGTTGCGGTCGGCGTAGTTGCGTTCGGCCTCGCGGTGGCGGGCCAGCCCGCAATAGGCGCAGTTGGCGCGGCAGCCCTCGGGGTAGGTCAAGAGCAGGTTCAGGCAGCGCGTGCAGGCGCAGCGATGCATCTGGCCCTCGACCAGCCCCAGCGTGATCGCGGCGGCGGTGGACATCTGCACATACTCGGGTGAGCGCATGTTGGGCGTCAGCACCCGGTAATCGGGGCGGTAAAGCCCGTCGGGGGCGAGGTTGGCATCCTTCACCGGTTTGCCGTTCCGCATCGCACCGGGCACCTTTCCGGGCGCGCGCGGTTCCATCAGGTCGTAGGCGTTGAAGTCGAGGCCATTCGTCCCCGTGCGGCCGGGCAGCGCGCCTTCCGGTTTCAGGCAGGTCATGCGGTTTCTCTAGCCTCCCATAGGTCGTGTGTCGGGGCCGCCGTGCGGTCCCAGTAATCGGAATAGGCGATCCAGGCACGACGCAGCGCGGCATCGTCGGGTTGCTGTCCGGCCGCATAGCGCGCGAGCACTTCACGGCGGCGGCGCAGCGCCAAGGCGATCGAGGGGCCAAAGAGGTCTTCGGCCTCGTCCGCATAATCCCCGGCGGCCCTCGCGTCGCCCGCAATGGCCGCAGCGGCGGCGCGCCCGGCCATGCGGCCCGAGAGCACGGCGGGGTTGATGCCCGCACCGGTGACCGGGTTGACAAGGCCCGCGGCATCACCGGCAAGCATCACCGTGGTGGCGCCAAGGGTTGCGGCAAGGCCCGCGATGCCGCCCACCGGGATCGCGCCGCCGGTGGTGGCGTGGATGAGGGGGCCCACGCGGCGGGCGGCCGTCAGCTCCATGTGCAGCTCGCACAGCAGCGGTTTCAGCAGCGCCTTGCGGGCCGGAATGACGCCGAGGCCGAGGTTGCAGAGCTTGCCCTTGGGGAAGAGCCAGCCGTAGCCGCCCTCGATCTCGGGGCGCAGGAAGATGTCGGTGGCCTGATGCGGGGCCAGCAGGTCAACCGTGATCTGGCGGGTTTCCACCAGGTCGGTGTTGGGCATGCCCACGGCGCGGCCGACAAGGCTGCGCGGGCCATCGGCACCGATCAGAACGCGGGGGCGCAGGGTGGTGCCGTCGGCGAGCTTCACGGTGCCATCGGCGGCGATGGCGCGGATCAGGGTGGCAAAGCGGCACTCGGCGCCCGCCCGCCGGGCGGCCTCGACCAGCGCGGCATCAAAGGCGGCGCGGTCGATCATGTGGCCGCGAAAGTCGGGGGTGATGTCGGCGGCGGCCTCGCGGACGTAGGTGTCCATCGCGGCGATGTCCTGCACGCGGGCGGCAGCGACGGCGGCGGTATCGACGCCCAGCATCATCGGCACGAACTCGGCGCATTGCACCGGCAGGCCCGGCTGCACCCGGCGATCCAGCGCCAGCACGCGCGCGCCCGCCTGCGCCGCCGCTGCGGCGGCGGCAGCCCCGGCGGGGCCGAGCCCCACCACCAGAACGTCGATGTCGAAGGCCCCGGTCATGCCGCGCAGGAGCGCAGCTTGAGGCCGACGCCCTTGCCAAGGCTGGCGCCGATCTTGATGGAACAGCAGGCGTGTTCCTGATGCCAGTCGCGGCCCGTGGCTTGGGCCACCTGCACCGCGCCCTCGGCCGGGAAGGCGATCCCGTCCAGCCCCGCCATCACGGCGTAGGCATCCGTCACCTGCTTGTGCAGACCGGCGGGGCGGGCGCAGCCCAGCAGCACCTGCCGGTCGCCCATCTTCTGGCGCGCGTCGAGGAAGATGCGGCCCACGTCGGCGGTTTCCGGCGTCTTGAAGGTGCCGGGGCGCGCATAGAACGGCATGATCACCACCAGCACCAGCGCGTTGACCGGGTAGCGGGCGACCATCTCCAGCGCGCGTTCCTCGCCGCGCAACTCGCCATAGTGCAGGCCGATGACGATGTGGGGCGAGATTTCCATGCTTGTGGCGGTCAGCGCGGCCAGCGTTGCCTCGAAATCCTCCACCGGGCGGTCGAGGTGGTAGACCTGCCGGATGGTGTCGTCGGACCCGATCACATCCATCATCGCGGTATCGACGCCCGCCGATTCCATCCGCCGGGCGCCCGTTTCATCGGTCAGGGCGGTGTGGATGGCGACCTTCAGATCGGGGAAGTCGCGCTTCAGCCCCTCGATCACCGGGTAGAAACGTTCGTAGCGAATCTCGTTCTTGCGGTTCGAGCCGCCCGACAGCAGGAAGCCCTGCAGGCCTTGCAGGCGGATCAGGTCGCGGACCTTCTGGTCCAGCATCTCGGGCTTGGTGGCCGGGATCATCGGCTCAAGGATTTTCGCCTGACAATGGTCGCAGTCGAGCGCGCAGGCCCCGGCGGTGATCGAGAAGGCGGGGAACGAGTTCTTGCCGCAGCCCTTCACATCCGAGGTGTCGTATTCCTTGAACGTGGGGGTGGAAAAGCGCAGGCGCGGCAGCGGGCGGCTGGCGGCCGCCGTTTCCATCGCCGCCACCAGTGCGGGGTCGAAGGTTGCATCCTCCAGCGACTCGATCGCGCCGAGCCTGTCATACCATCCGGTCATCGTCCTCGCTCCTCCCACAGTGTCGGGTCACGCCGCCTGCACTTCGGCCTCCGGCGCCAGTACCGCAGCGGCGATCTGCCGGAAGCGGTCGCGCAGCGGGCCGTCGTTGCGCGTGTCGATCAGCGTCGTCATCCAGTCCGGCGCGCGGTCTTCCTCGTCGACCAGATCGCAGTCGAGGGCGCGCAGCAAGGCCTCAGACGCGGGGGGCAGGCGGGCGGGCATCCGGTGCCCGGCGATCCGGCCCCAGAGCGCGGTCCAGAACCGCGCGACCGTCCAGGGATTGTAGCCGCCGCCGCCCAGCACGACGGTGGCGGGGGCGAGTGTCGTCAGGCGCATCACCGCATCCAGCAGCGCGATGTTGGACAGCGCGAGTGACGAGAGCGGATCGCCCTTCAGCGGGTCGGCACCGCAGGTCAGCACCACGGCCTCGGGCGCGAAGCCTTGCGCCAAGGGCAGCACGGCATGGTCGATCAGGTGGTCGAATTCGGTATCGTTCATCTCGCGCGGCACGGCTAGGTTGCGGGCCATGCCTCCGGCGCGGTCATCCAGGCGCCCGGTGAAGGGCCAGCGGTTTTCCTCGTGCACCGAGATCGTCATCACCCGGGGATCAGCGGCAAAGGCCGCCTCGACCCCGTCGCCGTGGTGGGCGTCGAGGTCGATGTAGAGCACGCGGGTCTTTCCGGCGTCGAGCAGGGTCAGGATCGCGAAGACGGGATCGTTGAAGAAGCAGAACCCGTTGGCGCGGGCGGGCATCCCGTGATGGGTGCCGCCGGCCGGGTGGTAGGCGATGCCATGGGTCAGCGCGTGGCGTGCGGCAAGGATCGAGCCGCCGACCGAGGTGGAGGCGCGTTCGAACAGGCCCTTGAACACCGGGTTTTCCAGCGTACCGATGTTGTAGGCGGCGCGCATCTCGTCGGTCACCTGGCCCGCCGCCTCGGCGCGCAGCATGGCGCCGACATAGGCGCGATCGTGGAAGCGCAGGATGTCTTCGAGGCTGGCCTGCGGGCTTTCGAGACAGGGCGTGGCGGGGCCGAACCAGCCAAGCTGTTCCGCCAGCGTCATCACCGAGCCGATGCGGGCAATGGCCAGCGGGTGGTTGCCCCGGTAGCCGGTCGCCCGGTAAATCTCGGAACTGATGAACGCAGGTGTCATCGGGGCCCTTCGCGCCGTGCTCTGCCCCCTTCGGAGGGGACTCACCTATATATTCCGTTTTTTGCTTATGATGGCAATTGAATTGTCATGTTGCACTGCGGCGAGGTGCGGTGAAGTCCAGCAGCGCGATCAGGCCCTGCAACAGGGCGGTCGGCGTCGGCGGGCAGCCGGGGATGTGCAGATCGACGGGGATCACCGCGGCCACCCCGCCGCAGATCGCGTAACTGCCCTTGAAGCAGCCGCCGTCACGCGCGCAATCGCCCACCGCGATGACCCATTTCGGATCGGGCGTGGCATTGTGCGTCCGCTCCAGCGCCTCGCGCATGTTGCGGGTGACGGGGCCGGTGACCAGCAGCACGTCGGCGTGGCGGGGCGAGGCGACGAAGTGAAGGCCGAAGCGTTCGAGGTCGTAATAGGGGTTGGCGAGGGCGTTGAGTTCCAGCTCGCAGCCGTTGCAGGAGCCCGCGTCGACCGCGCGGATCGACAGGCTGCGGCCGAGGCGGCGGCGCAGCCGGGATTGCAGCGCGCGGCCGAGTTCCGAGATGTCGGCGTCACCGGGGATTGGCGCCGGTTCGGTCAGCGGGCGGGAGGTGAGGCCCTGAAGGATGAATTTACGCATCAGAGGTCGACCCCGGAATACGAGCAGTTGAAGGATTTGTTGCACAGCGGGAAGTCGGCGATGATGTTGCCCTCGATGACGGCTTCCAGCAGCGGCCACTGGAACCACGACGGGTCGCGCAGGTGGCAGCGGGCGATGCTGCCGTCGGGGGCGAGCGCGAGCCAGACGAGGATGTCGCCGCGGAAGCCCTCGACGAGGCCCAGCCCCTCGGCCGGGCCGGTGGCGGTGATGGGTGCCCGGATCGGCCCGTCCGGCAGGCTGTCGAGCAGTTGGATCAGCAGCGCCAGCGACTGTTCCATCTCGCGCAGGCGGAGCCAGACGCGGGCGTTGACGTCGCCGTCGTCGCGGGCGGGGACGGTGAACGCAAGGCTGTCATAGGGCGCATAGGGCAGGTCGCGGCGGGTGTCGAAATCACGGCCCGAGGCGCGGCCGACAAAGCCCCCTGCGCCAAAGCGGCGGGCGAGGGCGGGGGCGAGGGTGCCGGTGGAAACGGTGCGGTCTTGCAGCGAGGCGGTGCCGTCGTAGAGGGCGATCAGGCGCGGCAGGCGGTCGCGGACCTCGGTGACGAGGCTGCGCAGGGCCTGCGCGCCCGCGGGCGTCAGGTCGCGCGTCACGCCGCCGGGGGCGATGACGTCGCGCGCGAAGCGGTGGCCGAAGGCGGCGGCCGTCGCCCGCAGGGTCTGTTCGCGCAACGCGCCGCACTGGGCCAGCATCATCGCGAAGGCGGCATCGTTGCAGATCGCGCCGACGTCGCCGAGGTGGTTGGCGAGACGCTCCATCTCGGCCAGCACGGCGCGGATGTGCAGGGCGCGGGGCGGGACGGCAACGGACAGCGCGGCCTCTGCCGCCTGGGCGAAGGCCCATTGATAGGCCACAGTCGAGTCGCCCGAGGTGCGCCCGGCCAGTTCGGCGCCGCGGGCGAGGGCTGCGCCGGTCATCAGCCCCTCGATGCCCTTGTGGGTATAGCCCAGCCGTTTCTCCAGCCGCACCACGGTTTCGCCCTGACCGGTAAAGCGGAAATGACCCGGTTCGATGATCCCGGCATGGACCGGGCCGACCGGCACCTGATGCAGGCTGTCGCCCTCGACCGGCAGAAAGGTGTAGGGCGCTTGCGGTTGCTGCGGCCCGTCGGGCCCGAGCGGGTGGGTCACGCCCCAGCGGCCGTGGTCGAGCCAGGGCCGCGGGTCGGCGGCGCGGTCCGGGCGCAGGCCGTAAAGGTCGGTGATCGTGCGTTCCAGCCGCTGCGCCGGGGCGTGGTGGCGGGCGACCGAGGGGAAAGTGTCTGCCGTTTCCAGCGTCAGCAGGCCGATATGACGGGTCGCCTCGTCCAGCAGGGCCATGTGGACCGCGCCGGGCGCGCCCCAGAGGCCGAGCAGCGTCAGGTGCCCGGCCGCCAGCGCCGCCGTCGCGTCAGACCATGCGTCGCGGCTGCCGATGCGGCGTGGTGTCGGGCCGGTGCGGAGCCTCTGGGGCGGGATCGGGGTGAAGCCGTCCATCCGCGCCCCCTAACCCAACAACCGCGCGGCGGCCTGGAACCAGACCACCATCGCGCCCGGCAGATGCACCCCGGCGAGGAACACCAGCCCCATATGCAGCCAGATCGGCAGGAAGGACGCCTTTACCGGGGTGGTATCCCCCTCGGGTTCGCCGAACAGGAAGCCGGTCAGCCGCAGGATCAGCGCGCCGAAGGCCAAGAGCAGGCCCAGCACCAGCAGGATCGCCAGCGCGGGGGCACGGGCGAAGGTGGAGGTGACGACCAGAAACTCGGACAGGAACACGCCGAAGGGCGGCAGGCCCGCGATGGCCAGCACGCCAAGCGCCAGCGCCCAGCCAAGCGCCGGGTGGCTGACGGTCAGGCCCTTGATGGCAGCAATGCGCTGGCTGCCCTTGGCCTGCGCGATATGGCCGACCGAGAAGAAGATCGCCGACTTGGTGAGCGAGTGCATGACCATGTGCAGCAGGCCCGCGAAATTGGCGAGCGGGCCGCCCATGCCGAAGGCGAAGACGATGATGCCCATATGCTCGATCGAGGAATAGGCGAACAGCCGCTTGATGTCGCGGCGGCGGTAGAGCATCAGCCCGGCGAAGATCAGCGAGGCAAGGCCCATCGCGACCATCAGGGGGCCGACCGGGATGGTGGCGGGGTTCGCCGCCATCAGCATCTTGAAGCGCAGCACGGCGTAAAGCGCCACGTTGAGGAGAAGGCCGGACAGCACGGCGGAAATCGGCGTCGGGCCCTCGGCATGGGCATCGGGCAGCCAGGCGTGCAGCGGGGCGAGGCCGACCTTGGTGCCGTAACCCAGCAGCAGGAAGACGAAGGCGAGGTTCAGCATTCCGGGGTCGAAATCCGCGGCGCGGGTGATCAGCTTGCTCCACACCATCGCGGGCGTACCCTCACCCAGCACCGGCTGCGCGGCCATGTAGACCAGGATGGTGCCGAACAGCGCCAGCGCGATGCCGACCGAGCCGAGGATGAAGTATTTCCACGCCGCCTCCAGCGCCTCGTGCGTGCGGTAGAGGCCGACCATCAGCACGGTGGACAGGGTGGCCAGTTCCACCGACACCCACATCAGGCCGATGTTGTCGGACAGAAGCGCCATGTTCATGCCGAACATCATCACCTGATACATCGCGTGGTAGAACCGCAGCGTCAGGGGAGTCAGGCGGCCGGTCTCGATCTCGTGCCCGATGTAGCTGGCGGAAAAGGTGGCGGCGGTGAAGCCGACGAGGGTGCTCAGCACGATGAAGACGATGTTGAGGTCGTCGACGAGGAAGAACGACGTCGGCGCCGGGCGCGGCAGCACCAGCAGGGCGAGCGCGGCGAGAAAGGTCAGGCCGCTGGCGATCATGTTGAGTGCGGCGCTCAGCCGGTAGCCGGGCAGGACCGCCAGCACGGCGGCGGCAACCACGGGGATCAGCAGGATCAGGGCGATGGGGGTCATTTCTGGTCACCCCGGAAGTCGTCCATCGCGGCCAGATCGACGGTGTCGAACCGCTCGCGAATGCGGAACAGGAAGACGCCGATCACGATGAAGGCGATCAGGATCGAGAAGGCGACCGAGATTTCCACCACCAGCGGCATCCCCTTGGCCCCGGCGGCGGCGAGGATCAGGCCATTCTCGAGCGACATGAAGCCCACGACCTGGCTGACCGCGTTGCGCCGCGTGATCATCATCAAGAGGCCCAGCAGCACCACCGCCAGCGCGAAGGCCAGATCCTCGCGCGCCAGCGGGTCGGCGCCCGCCGTGATGCGCATCATCAGGAGGATCGACAGCGCGACCAGTCCCATGCCCGCCAGCATCGTCTGGCCGGTGCCCACCACCGTTTCCACCTCGCGGTGGATGCCGAGGTTGCGCACGATGCGGCCGAGTGCGGTGGGGATGATCCAGCCCTTGAAGATCAGCGCGATGGCGGCGGTGATGTAGAGGTCGGGCGCGCGCTGCAACTGCGCCTGCCAGGCGACGGCGGCGGCCAGCACGACGGCATGGAAGGCGAAGACGTCGAGCAAAGCCGAAAGCCGGTTCTGATAGATCATCAGGAAGCTGACAAGCACCAGCCCGCCAGCCAGAAGATGCGCGATATCAAGCGGAAGATGCGCCATCAGAGCCCCCGCGACACAAACAGGAGAAGCGTGCCCAGCAGCCCCAGCATCAGCGCGATGCCGAGGAAGTCGGGCACCCGGAACACGCGCATCTTGGCAATCGAGGTTTCGAAGATCGCCAGCGCCGTGCCGCCGATGGCAAGCTTGCCAAGGTAGATCGCGGCAGCGGTCAGATGGGCCGCAGGGCCGGTGCCGGGGGCGGCGATGCCCCAGGGGAAGAACACGCAGGCGATCAGCGAGAGATAAAGAAGGAGCTTCAGGGCGGCCGCCAGCTCGATCATCGCCAGATGGCGGCCGGAGTATTCCAGCACCATCGCCTCGTGCACCATCGTCAGTTCAAGATGGGTGGCGGGGTTGTCGACCGGGATGCGCGCATTTTCGGCCAGTGCCACGATGACCAGCGCCACCAGCGCCATGCCGAGCGACACGCGCAGGCCGACGGCGGGCGAGGCCATGACGGCGGCGATGGTGGAGAGCTGGGTGGAGCCCGCCACCAGCGCCAGCGAGAAGGTGATCAGCAGCATCGCGGGCTCGGCGATGGTGGCGATCATCATCTCGCGGCTGGCGCCGATGCCACCGAAGGCGGTGCCGACATCCATCCCCGCCAGCGCAAGGTAGAAACGGGCGGAGCCCAGCAGGGCGACGACGGCGATCAGATCGGCGGTCCAGCTGAACTGCAGGTTGGTGGCGAAGGTCGGCACCAGCGCGGCAGCGACCCAGGTGGCGGCGAAGATCAGGTAGGGCGCGGTACGGAACAGCCAGGAGGCGTTCGTCGCCAGCACGACCTCCTTGCGCAAGAGCCGCCGGATGTCGCGCCAGGGCTGGAGGATCGAGGCCCCGCGCCGCCGGGTCAGCCGTGCCTTGACCTTGCGCACGAGGCCGGTGAGCAGAGGGGCGATCGCGATGACCAGCGCCATCTGCAAGCCTTGCACCAGCAATGCGAGGATCAGGCCCATAATGTCAGCCCCAGCAGAAGAAGGACCAGCGAGCCGAAAACGAGGCTGAGGTAGCGCCGGATCGTCAGGAACTGGAAGCGGTTGGCATAGGTCGAAAGCCGCGTGACGCCGTGGCCGAGCGGGGCGTAAAGCGCCTGCCACGCCGGGTCACCGACCAAGACGGTGAGGCGCGCGGGCGACAGATCGCCGGGCGGCGGCATCAGGACGGTTTCGCGGGCGCCCAGCAGCGGGGTGCCAAGGACGCGGCGCAAAGGCTGCGCGAAGCTGCCCGCACCGTATTGCGTGGTGGGGTCGTTCAGCGGGAAGCCGCAATCCCAGGCCGGGGCGCGCCGCAGGCTGCGCGAGGCCAAGCGGTGGATGGCGTAGGCGGCAAGCCCGCCGGAAACGGCGATGAAGGCCGCGACCAGCAGCCCGTTGTAGGTGCTGCGCGCCGCGGCGATAGGCACCAGCGTCAGCCAGGGCTGCCCGGCCTGCGCGGGCAGGCTCGCCCCCGCCAGTTGCGCGCTGACCGGGGCCAGCGCATCCAGCACCAGCCCCGGCAGCAGCCCGGCCAGGGCGCACAGCACGGCAAGCCCACCCATCGCGACCAGCGTCGGGCGGTCGGCCTCGTGCGCATTGGCGGCAGCGTCGGAGCGCGGGCGGCCGAGGAAGGCGACGCCGTAAAGCCGCACGAAGGCCGCCGCCGCCAGCGCGGCGGCCAGCGCGAGCATCCCTCCGGCGGCGGGCACCAGCATCTGCAGCGCGGGCTGCGGCAGGCCGGGGCTGAGCAGCACGGCCTGGAACACCAGCCATTCCGAGGCGAACCCGTTCAGCGGCGGCAGTGCCGCGATGGCGGTGACGCCCAGCAGCATCAGCGCGGCGGTGACCGGCATCCGGTGGATCAACCCGCCCATCCGGTCCAGCATCCGCGTGCCGGTGGCGCCCAGCACGGCACCCGCGCCGAGGAACAGCAGGCTTTTCATCGCCATGTGGTTGAAGGCGTGGAACAGCGCCGCCGACAGCGCCAGCGCGGCGGCCGTGGGCATCCCGTCGGCGCGGAAGGCCATCGCCAGGCCGACGGCACAGAAGATCACGCCGATATTCTCGATGGTGGAACAGGCCAGCGCCCGTTTCATGTCGGTCTCGATCATCGCCAGCAGGATGCCCAGCACGGCGGTGCCCGCGCCGAGCAGGATCACCAGCGGGCTGGCCCACCAGGCCGACGGCCCCATCAGATCGAACACCACGCGCAGAAAGGCGTAGAGCGCGATCTTGGTCATCACCCCGCTCATCAGCGCCGACACCGGGCTGGGGGCGGCAGGGTGCGCCAGCGGCAACCAGACGTGCAGTGGCGCAAGAC
This sequence comes from Solirhodobacter sp., assembly GCF_964715405.1. Taxonomy (NCBI): domain Bacteria; kingdom Pseudomonadati; phylum Pseudomonadota; class Alphaproteobacteria; order Rhodobacterales; family Paracoccaceae; genus Solirhodobacter; species Solirhodobacter sp. Next base: position 24,958 of record NZ_CBAICG010000045.1, read on the forward strand.
CCGCCTTCGACCCGGCCCCCAGCAGCATCAGGCCAAGGATGACGGCCGTGGCCAGCGGGCTGCGCGGCACGGCGCGGATCGCGTCGAAGCCATAGCCGCCCGCAGGCCCCGCCATCAGCCCGAAGGCCAGCAGCAAGGCCATCGTGCCGAAGGCGGCCATCATCAGGTAGACAAAGCCTGCCGTGCGCGTTTCCGCCTCGCGGTGGTGCACCATCACCAGCGCCCAGGACAGCAGCGACATCACCTCCCACGCCATCAGAAAGCTGAAGGCATCGTCGGCGATCAGCACGGCGAGCATGGCGCCGAGGAAGGCCGGGAAGAACGGCAGCACGCGCATCGGTTCAGGTTCGTGGCGGAAGTAGCCGATCGCCGACAGGCTGGCGGCCGCCCCGCCGAGGCCAAGGAGCAGCGTGAAGCAGGCCGCCAACGGGTCGAGCCGCAGATGCGCGCCGAGCCAGGGCAGGCCGATCGGCAAAACGTCGGTCGTGGTGGTGCCGGTGAGCAGCGCGGTGAGGCCGAGCGCGGCGGTCAGGGCACAGAGCAGGGCGGCGGCGACGTAGACCGATTCCGCCCGGCGCGGGCCGAGGATCAGCGCGACCGGCCCGAGCGACAGGAGCGCCCCGGCCAGCAGGGCGGCCGCGTCAACCGGCGCCATTGCCGCCCCCGTTCGGATCGGCCGCGGGCTTCAGCCGCACCCCGCGCCCGCCGCCGACGCTGACCATGCCCTCGGCGATCAGTTCCACCCCGGCGCGGTCGAGCGCCGCGACGATCCGCGTCAGGCTTTCGATCACGCCACGCACGTTGCCGGGGCTCGCCTCCATGCGCTGGATGGTGGGGACCGAGACTCCGGCAAGCTGCGCGAGGCCCTTCTGGTCGATGCCAAGCAGGGCACGGGCGGCACGAAGCTGGGCGGAGGTCATCATCGGGCGACTCGGGCGGCGGGGCGTGTGGTCCGAGTTTAAGCGGGGATAGTGATGTGTCAAGCATCAGTGTTGGGGGGTGGGGTGGGTGCTGGTCAGGGATCTGCCGGCCACCGCGCGCCGGTGAGCGACCACGAGGCGGTGTCTTCGGTGGGCGAAGATTGCACACCGATTCACGCGGGTCCGCGCGGTCGGGTTAACGGGGCGTTCGGGGGGCACCGACGTTGCACCGATATCGCACCGATTTGGCACCGACGTTTGTCGGTGGGCTTACCGGCCGCTAACCTTTCTGCGGCAGGGTGGGCGCATGCCGCGATACCTCCGCCCCCACGCGCCCGGCGCGACGATCTTCTTCACGGTGACGCTCGCCACGCGGGGGACCGACCTCTTGGTGCGCGAGGTCGGGCGGTTGCGGGCGGCGGTTGCGGCGACGCGGGCCGAGCGGCCGTTCGGGATCGACGCCTGGGTGGTGTTGCCGGATCATCTGCATTGCGTCTGGACGCTGCCGGAGGGCGATGCGGCGTATTCGGTCCGGTGGGGGGCGATCAAGGCGCGGTTTTCACGCGGGTTGCCCAACGGGTCGATACGGGCGAGCCACCGAAGTTCGACAACTGTGGGTCGGATGCGCGCGGTTTCGCAGGGGGTCGGTCACGCATTTTCAATGCGTTAGGCATCGGTGGATGCCGTTTTCGGCGGATTCCGTGTAGTTACATGCCGATTTGATTTGTCGCCTTGTAAGCATGA
>NZ_CBAICG010000046.1:0-26534 GCF_964715405.1 Solirhodobacter sp.
GAGGACGAGTCCGTCCGAAAACCAGCTTGCCGCCATGACGGCGGCTGCGAAAGCCCGAAACCGGAGCACTTTGCCCGAACGCAGCCTCACCGCAACGATCAGGCAGCCAAATCGGCGCAGCCGAAGCGCTTGATCAGACGTTCCTAAACTCCGAGTATTTTCGCCAAGAAGAATGGGGGCGCGGTCAGGCGGGCAGGTCGTGGTCCGCCGGGTCGAGGCCGAGGAATGTGCACACGCCGAAGGTGGCGAGGCGGTGATCCTCGCGCTGCGGCAGGCCCGAGACGGTGACGCAGGCGACGACACCGGTGCCGCTGACGTGGATCGGGAAGCCGCCGCCATGCGCGGCGTAGTCGGCCGGGTCCATGTTGCGGTCGGGGCCGAGGGACTGGCCGCGCGCCTCCAGCATCCGGCCGAAGCCGTAGGACGAGCGATGGGTGCGCAGCACGGTGGCCGACTTGCGGCGGATCCAGTCGGCGTTGTCGGGCGCGGTGCCGGGCATGGTGGCGGCGAAGAGGACGCGCGCGGCATCGCGGATGTCGATGGCGACCGAGAGGCCCTGCCGCGCCGCCTCTTCCCGGATCAGGCAGCCGAGGCGGAAGGCATCATCCTCGGTGAAGCCGGCGAAGCGGAGCAATTGCTCCTGCTGCGCGATGGCGGCGATGTCACTGTCCAGGCTCATGAGTCCCTCCGGTTGCGCCGGAGAGAATGCCCGAGGCGGCGGCTCAGGTCGAGGGGCCAAGCCGGGCGATCAGCGCCGCGGTGTCGAGGCCCGCGACCGCGCCGGGGGTGCGCCCGCCCTCGCGGGCCAGGCGGGCGGCGGCGTAGCCGTCGGCGACGGCGGGGGCGGCATGGCGGATCAGGGTGGCGGCGGTCAAGAGCGTGGCGAGGCTTTCGGCGAACCAGCGCGCCTGCGCTTCGGGCGGGGGGCCGGGCCAGCGGGCGCGGTGGGCGGTGAGCGCCGCGTCATAGCGGCGGTCGGCGCCCCTTGCGGCGTCAAGGTCGGCATCGACGGCGGCGGGTTCCTTCGCGACGGTGCGCAGGATGTCGAGGCAGATGACGTTGCCCGAGCCTTCCCAGATGCCGTTCAGCGGCGCCTCGCGGTAGAGCCACGGCAGGGCGGTTTCCTCGACATAGCCCATGCCGCCCATCACTTCCATCGCCTCGGCGACGAGTGGCGGGCAGAGCTTGTTGGAGAGGTATTTCGCCAGCGCCACGGCGAGGCGGGCGAAAGCGCGCTGGGCGGGGTCGTCGAAGGCGGCGGCGACGCGCAGGCCGAGCGCCGTGGCGCCCTCCCAATCGAGCGCGAGGTCGGCCAGAACCGCCTGCATCAGCGGCTGGTCGATCAGGCGGCGCTGGAAGGCGGTGCGGTGGCTGACCCAGTGATGCGCCTCGACCAAGGCCGCGCGCATGATCCCGGCGGGGGCTATGGCGGTGTCGAGGCGGGTATGGTGGACCATGGCGAGGATGGTGCGCACGCCTGCGCCTTCGTCGCCCAGCCGATGCGCCAGCGCGCCGTCATACTCGATCTCGGCCGAGGCATTAGCGCGGTTGCCCAGCTTGTCCTTCAGCCGCAGCAGACGGATGGCGTTGCGCTCGCCCTCCAGCCAGCGTGGCAGGAGGAAACAGGTGAGCCCGCCGGGGGCCTGTGCCAGCGTCAGGAAGCCGTCAGACATCGGGGCCGAACAGAACCATTTGTGACCGGTCAGACGGTAGTGCGGGCCGTCAGGAATGGCGCGGGTGCTATTGGCGCGCAGGTCCGAGCCGCCCTGCTTTTCGGTCATCGCCATGCCGAGGGTGGCGCCCTGTTTTTGCGCCAGTGGTGCCACCGAGGGGTCGTAGTGGCGCGAGGTCAGCTTCGGCCGCCAGTGCGCCGCCAGCACCGGGTCGGCGGCCAGCGCGGGCACCGCGGCATAGGTCATCGTCATCGGGCAGCAGGTGCCGGGCTCCACCTGCGTGTGCAGGTAAAGGAGCGCGGCATGGCTGACATGACCGCCCGGCGCGCCCTCCCAGGGCAGCGCGGCATAGCCCGCGCCGAGACCCTCGGCCATCAGGCGGTGGTAGGCAGGGTGGAACACGACCTCGTCGAGCCGTCGCCCGCCCGCATCGAAGAGCCTGAGGTCGGGCGCAACCCGCATCGCCTCGCGGCCCGCCGCGCGCAGATCGGCGGAGCCAAGCACCCGACCCCGCGCCGCCAGATGCGCGGCGTCGCCGCCCATCGCGGTCGCCATCGCCCTCAGCGCGGGGTCGTCGGCCCAGAGACCGGCATCGCCGCGGGCGGGCGGCTGATTCGTCACCTCATGTCCGGGCAGCAGGGCGCGTGGCGGCAACATGGCAACTTTCCTTCACAAGCGGGGCACCTGTTTGGAAAAATGCCACTGGGGGATTCCCAAAGCGACTCCTCTGTGCAAGAATCGCGCAGAGGGTCCGCAGAGACCCGGGCGAGGCAGAGCATGACCGGCAAAAAGAAGCGCCCCCCGATCGGCGCGATGACCTACTTCGCGGTGGCCTTCACCGCCGGGACCTATTTCACCTTCGCCGCCGTGCAGGGGGATTATGGCATCTTCCGCCGGGTCCAGGTCGATGCCGAGGCGCGCGATCTGCGGGCCGAACGTGACAGTCTGCAGGCACAACTCGACGTGCTGAAGAACAAGACCCGGCGGCTGTCGGACGGTTTCCTCGACCTCGACCTGCTCGGCGAGCAGACGCGCGATGTGCTTGGCTACATGCGCCCCGACGAGGTCGTCATCCGCTGAGCGGGGCGTTTTCGCGGCGGTCCGGTCAGCGGACCCGACATCCCGGCCCCCCCGGCCGCCAGCCCCGCCGAGCCATGCAATTGCCGCCCGCCCCGGTCGGCGAAATTGCTCTCGCCCTGTGTTTTCCGATACGCTATAGGTGGTTTAACATTAAACTATCTGCGCGACGATGGGAGGCCCCGGCATGGCGACGCGAAAGACACCGGCCAAATCGAATACGTCCAAAGACGACCTGCTGCACTACTACCGCGAAATGCTGCTGATCCGGCGATTCGAGGAGAAGGCGGGACAGCTTTACGGGATGGGGCTGATCGGTGGGTTCTGCCACCTCTACATCGGGCAGGAGGCAGTCGTCGTCGGGCTGGAGGCCGCCGCCGAGGACGGCGACAAGCGCATCACCAGCTACCGCGACCACGGCCACATGCTGGCCTGCGGCATGGACCCGAAGGGCGTAATGGCGGAACTGACCGGGCGCGAGGGCGGCTACAGCCACGGCAAGGGCGGCTCGATGCACATGTTCTCGAAGGAAAAGCACTTCTACGGCGGCCACGGCATCGTCGGCGCCCAGGTGCCGCTGGGCGCGGGTCTGGCCTTTGCCGACAAGTATCTGGGCAACAAGCGGGTGACGTTCGCCTATTTCGGCGACGGCGCGGCCAACCAGGGCCAGGTCTATGAGGCCTACAACATGGCCGAACTGTGGAACCTGCCGGTGATCTTCGTGATCGAGAACAACCAGTATGCGATGGGGACCAGCATGAAGCGGTCCACCAAGTCGAAGACGCTGTGGGAACGCGGCGAGGCTTACGGCATTCAGGGCGAGGCTGTCGACGGGATGGACGTGCAGGCGGTTCGCGCCGCGGGCGAAAAGGCGGTTGCGGTCTGCCGCGCGGGCGAAGGCCCCTACATCCTTGAAATGATGACCTACCGTTACCGCGGCCACTCGATGTCGGACCCGGCGAAATACCGCACCCGCGAAGAGGTGCAGAAGATGCGCGACGAGAAGGACGCCATCGAGCACGTCCGCGAGCTGATCCTGCAGGGCGGCCACGCCACCGATGACGACCTGAAGGCGATCGACAAGGACATCAAGGCCCGTGTCAACGAGGCCGCAGACTTCGCCAAAGACAGCCCCGAGCCCGCGCTGAGCGAGCTTTGGACCGACATCTACGCCTGAGGGGGAGACACCATGGCAACCGAAATTCTGATGCCCGCGCTGTCGCCCACGATGGAAGAGGGCACGCTGGCGAAATGGCTGGTGAAGGAGGGGGATGTGGTCAAATCCGGCCAGATCCTCGCCGAGATCGAGACCGACAAGGCCACGATGGAATTCGAAGCGGTGGATGAGGGGATCGTCGGCAAGCGCTTGGTCGCCGAAGGCACCGCGGGCGTGAAGGTCAACACCCCGATCGCCGTGCTGGTGGAAGAGGGCGAAAGCGTCGGTGCCGCGCCGAAAGCCGCGCCTGTTGGCGCCGCGCCGGTGGCAGAGGCCGCGAAACCTGCCGCCGTCGCGACCGCCCCGGTCGCCGTCGTGTCGAACGCCTCGCCCGACTGGCCGACAGGCACGCCGATGAAGACGATGACCGTGCGCGAGGCGCTGCGGGAAGCGATGAGCGAGGAAATGCGCTCCACCCCCGAGGTCTTCCTGATGGGCGAGGAAGTCGGCGAATACCAGGGCGCCTACAAGATCAGCCAGGGCATGCTGGACGAATTCGGCGAAAAGCGGGTGATCGACACGCCGATCACCGAACAAGGATTCACCGGCATCGCGGTCGGCGCGGCCTTCGGCGGCCTGCGCCCGATCGTCGAGTACATGACCTTCAACTTCGCGATGCAGGCCATTGATCAGATTATCAACTCGGCCGCCAAGACGCTTTACATGTCGGGCGGTCAGATGGGCTGCCCCATCGTGTTCCGGGGGACCAACGGGGCGGCCGCCCGCGTCGGCGCCCAGCACAGCCAGGACTACGCCGCCTGGTATGCGATGGTGCCGGGCCTCAAGGTGGTGATGCCCTATTCGGCCGCCGACGCGAAGGGTCTGCTGAAAACCGCGATCCGCGACCCGAACCCGGTGATCTTCCTCGAGAACGAGATCCTCTATGGCCGTTCGTTCGAGGTTCCGGACCTGCCCGATTTCACCATCCCCTTCGGCAAGGCCCGAATCTGGCGCACGGGCACCGACGTGACCATCGTCAGCTTCGGCATCGGCATGCACTACGCGCTGGAAGCCGCTGATATCCTTGCAAAAGACGGCATCAGCGCCGAGGTGATCGACCTCCGCTCCCTGCGCCCGATCGACTACGATACCGTGCTCGCCTCGGTGATGAAGACCAACCGCTGTGTCACGGTGGAGGAGGGATGGCCCGTCGGCGCGATCGGCAACCACCTGTCGGCCACGATCATGATGCGCGCCTTCGACTACCTCGACGCGCCGGTGATCAACTGCACCGGCAAGGACGTGCCGATGCCTTACGCCGCCAACCTCGAAAAGCTCGCGCTGGTCACCACCGCCGAGGTCGTCGAGGCCGTCAAATCCGCCTGCTACCGCTGAGGAGAGATCGAATGGCCACGCAAATCCTGATGCCCGCCCTCTCTCCGACGATGGAGGAGGGGACGCTGGCGAAATGGCTGGTGAAGGAAGGTCAGGCGGTGAAATCCGGCGACATCCTCGCCGAGATCGAGACCGACAAGGCCACGATGGAATTCGAGGCGGTGGACGAGGGGATCATCAGCAAGCTGCTGATCGCCGAGGGCACCGCGGGCGTGAAGGTCAACACCCCGATCGCCGTGCTGGTGGTGGAGGGCGAGTCGGCCGACGCTTCTCCGGCCGCGAAATCCGCGCCCGCCGCCGCCCCGGCGGCTGTTCCGGCCCCCGTCGCAGCAACCGCCCCCGCCCCGGCCGCCGCGAAACCCACCGGCGCCCGCGTCTTTGCCTCACCGCTCGCCCGTCGCATCGCCGCCGAGAAGCGGTTGGACCTGACCGCCGTCACCGGCTCGGGCCCGCACGGCCGCATCGTCAAGGCAGATGTCGAGGGCAAACCCGCCGCACCCGTCGCCGCTTCGACCCCGGCCCCCATCGCCGTGCCCGCCCCGGCGTCCGCGCCCGCAGCCCCTGCCGCAACGGCGATGCCCACCGGCATGTCGGCCGAAATGGTCAGGAAGATCTACGCCGACCGCGCCTATGAGGAAATCACCCTCGACGGCATGCGCAAGACCATCGCCGCCCGTCTGACCGAGGCCAAGCAGACCATCCCTCACTTCTACCTCCGCCGCGATGTGCAGCTCGACGCGCTGCTGGCCTTCCGCGAGACGCTGAACGCCCAACTCGCCACCCGCGGCATCAAGCTTTCGGTGAACGACTTCATCATCAAGGCCTGCGCGCTGGCGCTGCAGGCCGTGCCTGACGCCAACGCCGTCTGGGCCGGCGACCGCATCCTGCGGCTGAAACCCTCCGATGTGGCCGTCGCCGTGGCGATCGAGGGTGGCCTTTTCACCCCCGTCCTGCGCGACGCCCACCTGAAGTCGATCTCGGCCCTCTCGGCGGAAATGAAAGACCTCGCCGCCCGCGCCAAGACCCGCAAGCTTGCCCCCACCGAGTACCAGGGCGGCAGCTTCGCGATCTCGAACCTCGGGATGTTCGGCATCGACAGCTTCGACGCCGTGATCAACCCGCCGCACGGCTCGATCCTCGCGGTCGGCGCCGGGGCGAAGAAGCCCGTGGTGCTGAAGGATGGCACGGTCGGCGTCGCCACCGTGATGTCGATGACCCTCTCGGTCGACCACCGCGTGATCGACGGCGCGCTTGGCGCCGCGTTCCTGAAGGCAATCATCGAGAACCTCGAAAGCCCGGTCGCCATGCTCGCCTGAATTCGGGAACAAGGCACGACGACGGGCCGGGCCGCCAAAGCCCGGCAACCCGCACTTTCGATCCTCAAATATCCTCGGGGAGCGCGAGGGGCAGACAGCCCCTCGCCTCGGTGCCGCCTCAGAACCCGTCTTCGCTCAGCAACTGGTCCATCTTCACCGACGGCTGATCGCACCCGGCGTCACCCACGATCCGCGCGGGCACCCCAGCCACCGTCTTGCAGCAGGGCACGTCGTGCAGCACCACCGACCCGGCGGCGATCCGTGAATTCTCGCCCACCCGGATATTGCCCAGCACCTTTGCACCCGCGCCGATCATCACGCCGTTGCCGATCTTCGGATGGCGGTCGCCATCCTCCTTGCCGGTGCCGCCCAGCGTCACCGAGTGCAGCATCGACACGTTGTCACCCACCACCGCCGTCTCGCCGATGACGATCGAGTGGGCGTGGTCGATCATGATCCCGCGCCCCATCCGCGCCGCCGGGTGGATGTCCACGCCAAAGACCTCCGACACCCGCATCTGGATCAGGTAGGCCAGATCTTGCCGTCCCTGCGTCCACAACCAGTGACCGACCCGGTAGGCCTGCACCGCCTGATAGCCCTTGAAGAACAAGACCGGCTGCAGGAACCGATGGCAGGCCGGATCGCGATCATGCACCGCCACGATGTCGGCGCGCGCCGCCTGCCCCAGACCCGGATCGCTGGAATAGGCCTCGTCGGCGATCTCGCGCAAGATCTGCTCGCCGATCTCGCCCGAGGCAAGCTTCAGCGAAAACCGGTAGGCCAGCGCGCGTTCCATCGTCGGGTGGTGCAACAGGCTCGAATGCACCAGCCCGCCCAACAGCGGCTCGTTGCGCAACGCGGCGCGCGCCTCTTCGCAGATGCGCGTCCAGACCGGGTCGATCGTTGCTACCTTGGCTCTGGTTTCGGCCATGCTGCGCCCTCCGCTTTCGGCTGTATTACACCAGATAGTCGACCGTTTTCATCCTGAAAGAGCGGCAGCTCGAAAAAACCGGCAGGTGCGGGCAACGCCGCAGCGCCAACCGCCCCAGCACCATCTGCAGGCAGTCGAGGTAGTCCGGGTCGCTCAGAAACGGTTCGGGTGCCTGCGGCCACCGGCTTGCCGCCGCCATCAGGCTGCCGTTGCCCCAGTTCGGGTGGGCACGGCCCAGCCTCTTGCGATAACGGTCGGCCTGCTCCGCCTGGTCGATCATGCGCACCAGCAGCGCCTGTCGCTCCACCGGCTCGAACGCCAGCAGCGCCCGCGCCGCTGCGATCACGTCACCCATCAGCACGGCCCGCATGTCACATCCCCGGCAGGCTGAGGTCCAGATAATGCACCGCGATCCGCACCCTGCCGCCCGCAAACACGCCGCCCGTCGCCGTCAGCAACAGCGGCGCCGCGCCCCAGTAGGTCATCGGCTGCGACAGCATCCCCCGCGCATAGGATCCCGCGCCAAGGCCCAGCCCGCTGCCGAACCGATTCGCCGCCGCGGCGGAGCCCAACTGCCACGACGTCAGTGTTCCCGTCACCGCCACCAGCACCCGCGCCGTCACCGCGATCACCATCACGCCCGAGGCGATCTGCCCCGTGGTGGTCGAAACCGCCCCTGCCCCGATCACATGCTCGAACTCGTCCACCTTCAGGAACGTCCCCGCCCCGCTCGGCGACAGCGCCAGCGCCCCCGCCTGCCATTCGCTGCCGTCATGCAGCACCGTCACGCTCTCGTCGGCGATGAACCCGCGCCAGCCGCGCTTTGGTATCGCGAAGACCCAGCCGCCGTTGGCGAAGGTCGCCACCGCGCCATCCTGCCCCGCCCAAGCGTTCACCGCGCCCGAGGGCACCGCATAACTCGTCCCCTCCTCGGCGCTCGCGGGCGGCGTCGTTGCCGTCCGCGAGGCCAGCACCATCTGCGTCAGCCCGTCGAGCCGAGCAAAGGCCTCGTTCACCGTAACGTGCTTCTGCGCCTGCGAGGGCGACAGCAGCGGCAGGTTCAGTTGCGACGTATCAGCCATGGATCAAGATCTCCGTAAAAGGTCCGGCGCCGAACCGGTCCGACAGTTGCGCCACCGCGACGCGATAGTCTCCGCTCACCCCGTCCGCTGCTCTCGCGGCCGCCGCGTAAGTCCAGCCCTGCGTGCCCACGGTTTCCTCGCGCACGATCCCGGCGCCGGTGAGCACCCGCACCAGATAGTTTTCCGCAGTTTCGCCCAGCGGCACATCCAGCCCCGCCCAACTGTCCCCGTCGATCCGCGTCCGCCGGACCCAGCTCAAGCTGATATCCCCCGACCCCGCCGCCACCAGTTGACACGGCGAATAGGGCCTGAGCCCGATGCCCGTGAAAGCCTCCACCAGATGCACGTACGACGGATCGTCATAGCCCCGCGCCGCCGGTCCGATCCGGTAGTTCTGCGCGATCCCGCGCAAGCTCGCCGCCAGGTCGATCTGCGGCACCGCCGAATTCAGCAGCACGACATAACTCCCCACCGGCCAGACCTCCGGCATCACCGCATCCGTCCCGGCCTGCCCCCGCAACCGAAGCGTCAGGTCATAGACCCCCGGCGCCACCAGCACGGCATTGGCGAACTGGAACACCTCCCAATTGTCCGAAGACCCATCGCCGATCGCCGCCAGATTGGCCCCGTTCAGCACGTCGCCCATCGCCGCCGAACTCAGCGCGCCACCGTAGACCGTCACCCGCAGCGCCTCGCCCCGATCCCAGAGCCCCGGCACCGCGCGCGCCAGTGGCCCCTGCGTCACCCCCACCACGGCAGGCGCCGTCAGCGTCAGGTTCAGCCCATAGCCCGCATCCGAGGCCGCCGCATAACAGGCCACCGACCCTGGCCAGGGCGTCGCCGTCACCGCCAGATGCGGCGCCTGCGGCGCCTCATCCCCGGACAGCAGTGGCAGATCGAGGAACAGCGGAAACACCGGCACCGGCGCGGTGAACGCACGCGGGCTCACCGCCCCGGCCACCGCGTCGCTCGGGGTGTAGACCTGCGCCTCCACCCGCACCGCCTCGATCGCCCGCGCGCCTGCATCCTCCACCCGGTCGATGCGGTAGTCCGCCCCGTCCAGCGTCACCACATCCCCCGCGCCCAGTCTCGCCTGCGAGGGTGGCAGCGCGAACTTCACCATATCCCGTGCCACCCGCGCTTCGGCCAGCCACCGTTCGGTGATCGCCCGCCCCTCTCCTTGCGTCAGCACCAGCGGCAGATCGCTTTGCGCCACCGATCGTTCCGCCGCATCGGGAAACGCCGCCTCGGCCGAACGGACCTGATAGTCCCCCTCGGCCTCGACAAAACTCAAGCGCACCCGCGCCGCCGTCTCGCCCAGCGCCGCCCGTGCGCTTTCGATCGTGCCGGACGCCCCCCCGTCAACCATCCGCTCCGGCGCCAGCGCCGCCGCCGACCGTCCCCCGCGCGACGGAAAGCCCAGCGCCCCGTCCCGCTCGGCCGCATCGAAAGCATAGCCCAGCATCAGGGGTTGCAAGGCCGTGCGCGCCGTCCCCGTCTCCGCCAGCGCATAGCCGCGCACATAACCGTAAAGGTCGCTCACATCGACCGCCGTCACCCCCGACGCCGCGCAAATCTCCGCCACCACGTTCGCCAGCGGCTGGCCAGAGGTGCGCCCGGTGATCCAATGCCCGGTCGCGTAATTCGCGCCATCCGCCCAGAGCGCCGTATCGTTCGGGAAATACGGAAATGGCCGCGCGTCCCAGGCCCAGACATGGGCGTGGTCCATATCCACCATCGCCCCGCCGTAAACGTCCGAGACCGGGTTGTGCCCCGCATCGCCCCAATACCCGATCATCGCCCGCAGGTACTGCAACTGGATCAGATCATCCCGCGTCCCGCGCGAGAACCGGGGCACGCTCGATTCCGACGACTTGGGGTCGACGAACTTGTTGGGCTCGTTGGTGCCCTTGTCGATCGCCGGGCAACCCATCTCGGTGAACCGGATCGGCTTGCCCTGCGGCATCCAGGGCGTCGGCACCGCCGCCCGCATCCCGTCCGGGCGCTGGTAATGCGCCAACCCCCACCAACTCGCGAAATCCTTCGCGCGGTAAACCCAGGGCTCGCCATAGGCGCCATCCTCGATCGGTGTACGCAACTGGATCGCCTCCGCCTCGGGCGAGCCGTAGTACCAGTCGTAATCCTTGCCGCCCTGCACATTGGCCATCAGATAACCGAGGTTGTAGATCGACCCCCAGTCCGCATCCGCCTGATCCGCCGCATCGCGCCAGTCCGACAGTGGCAAGTAGTTGTCGATGCCGACGAAATCGACGTTGTCATCCGCCCAGAACGGATCGAGCGGGAACCACAGCCCGCCTTCGGGGCTCTGATACGCGCCATACTCCGACCAGTCCGCCGCGTAGCCGATCTTCACTTCCGGTCCCAGGATCGCCCGGACATCCGCCGCCAGCGCGCGTAACTGCGCCACCGCCGGAAATGAGTCCCCCGCCCCGCGCGCTTGCGTCAGCCCGCGCAACTCGGACCCGACGCAGAACGCATCCACGCCCCCCGCCAGTGCCGCCAGATGCGCGTAGTGCAGGATGAAGCGGCGATAGCTCCACTCGTCCGGGCCGCTGTAATGAACCATCCCGCCCGAAACGCTGAAATCCGACGCCTGCGCCGCCCCGAAGAACGACGCCACCTCCACCCCGGCCACAGCACTCCGATCCGGCGAGCCCGTCCTCCCCGGCGCGACCGACAGCGTGATCCGCCCCCGCCACGGCAGCGCCGGCTGATCCACCGTCCCGGTCCAGGGGTCGGTCAGCCCGTTCCCCGCCAACGGGTCCATCAGCAGGAACGGATAGACCATCACCTCCTGCCCGCCCGCCCGGATCGCCCGGATCGCCTCGATCACCGACCCGTCGGCGGGTGTGCCGCCATAGACCGGCCGCCCCTCGACCTGCGGCACCACCTGCGCCGCAGACCGCCCGATCCCGCCCGCGCGCCAGACCATGCCGACGCCCTCGACCGCCGTCTGCTCCACCTTCGGCTGCACCAGGCACGACCCGCAGCGCAGATCGCCCCCGAACCAGCTCACGACCAGCGACACCGACCGGCAGCCCGGCAACTCCTCGCCCAGAACCTCCAGCGAGGTCGCGAAATCCGTCTTGCCCGAGGGCGTGTTGACGTTGACCGAGGTATTCACCCCCAGACCCGCCGCATAATGCACCGGCGTCGTCGCCAGCGCATATTCCCCCGTCCCCGGCATCATCGCGACACCCTTCACGCCGGTCACAAGGTCCGGCAGCCCCTCGGCCATCGCAGGCCGCATCACCTCGAAGGTGAACTGCGGCACCCGGTTGCCGAACGGCCCCAGCGCCAGATCCTCGATCGCCACATAGGCGATGCCGCGATAGGCGGGCGCCATCCCCGCCCCCTCCACCGCCTCGATCTTGGGGTCCGGCTGCTGGTCCTCCGACCCCGTATAGACCCGCAGGTTCAGCGTATCCCGCGCGATCTCGGCGCCATCGGCCCAGATGCGCCCGACCCGCGTGATCTCGCCCTCGCAGAGCGCAATCGCCAGACTGACCGTGTAGGAATAGCTCGTCACCTTCGGCTGCCGTGGCGCGCCCTTGCCGCCGCTCGAGGTCTGCGAATGCTCCAGAAACCGCGTCGCCCAGATCACCTGCCCGCCGATCCGCACCCGGCCCCAGACCCGCGCCACCGGCGCGCCCTCGCTGGCCCCGGTCAGCGAAAACCGCTGCACCCTCCCGGTCTCGACCGCGTGCGAGCCTGCCCCCAGCAGCCGCTGGTCGAGGGCGCGCCCCAGGGTCGCCCCGACCGCGCGCCCGATCACCGCGCCGGAAAGCCCCAGCACCGTGCCGCCAAAGCCCGAGCCGACCGCCGCACCGACCGCCGATAGCAGAATGGTCGCCATCACGCGCCTCCTTCATGGAAATTCGAACCGCGCCACGACCCGTCGCGCCCAGGGGGCGGTCAGCGGACTCTCCACCACCCGATGCCCGGAATAGGCATGGATGAAAGAGGGCCCCGCCCCGACCGCCCCCGCGATGCCCAGATGCTTGGCGATCCCGCCCGCCCGCATCCGGAACAGCAACACATCCCCCGGCGCCGCCTGGCCCAGGGGCTTTTCGACCAGCCATCGCTGCGCCGCCGACCAGAGCACCTCGTGCCCGCCCGGCTCCGCCCAATCGTCTGTGTAGGGCGGCACCGGCTCCGGCTCGCCGCCGTAGATCTCGCGCCACACCCCCCGCAGCAGGCCAAGGCAATCCGCCCCCGCCCCGTTCACGCTTGCCTGATGCCGGTAGGGCGTGCCGATCCAGCCCCGCGCCGCCGCCACCGCGCGCCCGCCCTGGGTCACGACAGGCTCCCGCCGTCGTTCACCCCGGCCGTCGTCGGGTAGGACGTCAGCCAATCCTCCCCCGGAATGCCGGGGAATCCGCGAAAGTTCAGCAGGTTGTGGAACTTCAGCCGACAGGTCGCGCTCAATCGGTCGCAGCCCGCCTCGATCCGCACGATGTCGCCCGGCACCACCTCCGCACCCAGGCCCTGCCACAACTCCACCACGCGCCCCGCGTCGCTCAGCCGGTCATTCTTCACCACGCCGACCAACCCCGCCGCGGCCCCGTTCAGCACCACGACCCGCCCGCGTTCGAACCAGCGATCGTCGTAGCCCGCGAACCCGGAGAAGCCGAACACCCGCGCCGCATCGACCCTCTCCACCGCCACTTCGGCGAAGTATCCCGGCTGCGTCAGGTCGAACCGGCACCGCCCGTCGCCCAGCACCGCCGCGCAAGAGGTCTGGAACACCTGCCCCTGCGCCGTGTTGATCTGCTCGGTAAGCCCGCGCAGCTCGGCGTGAAACGCCCCCGCCCCGCGGGTGATCTGGCCGAACGTGCCGTTGAACTGCAACACCCGCGCGCCCACATCCGCCCAGTTCACCAGCCAGACCCGGACCGCAGCGCCATCGAACCGCCCCGCCAGAATGTCCGCCTCGGTCACCGCCGCATCCGACAGCGCCCCCACCGCTTCCGCGTTGTCGATGCCCAACCCCGTCGTCTGCAACAGTGCCGAAGCCGTCATGCCAGAGCTTGCCTTGAACACGATCCCCTCGAAGCTCAGATCGCGGTCGTGGTCGGTAAACCCGAACACCCGCCCGTCGGTCCGCACCACCCCCCAGGCCCGCGCCACCGTGGTGGCCCCGGTCGCCAGATGCGCGTATAGCGCCCCGGCGCCTGATGAACCCACGCTCACAGCCGCAACTCCACGACCGGCACGCTCGGCACATGCCCCGCCTGAAAGTTGGAGATCGAAATCGAAATCCGATCCGTGTCGAACCGCACCGGCACGTCGAACGCGAACCCGGCGGTGATCGTCACTCCCACATCCGGCGCGTCGGTGAACGTCACCAGCCCCGTCGCCGCGTCCACCGTGAACCCGATCGTTTCGCGCAGTGGCACGCCCTGCACGGCGGCCAGCACCGAGCCCGCCACCGGCTTGGCGATGACCCGCGTATAGCTCTGCTCGCCCGAAAGGTAGGTCTTGGCCAGCGCGAACACCCGCGTCACCCCGTCGCCCGTCCCGATCACCTGATCGGTCGGCGCCGGATCGGCCGAGGGCAGACAGGACTTCCAGTCCGCCCAGTCCTTCCAGCGAAACCCGTAAAGCTGCCCGCCCCGCGCCTCGAAAAACGCGATCAGCGCCTGCACATCATCCAGGCTCCGCAACCCCAGCCCGGCATCATAGTGATGCAGCGACTGCGCCCAGGGCGTGTTGCGCTCTTCGAACCCGTTCGCCAGCGTCACGATGTCCGTGCGCCGCTGCGGCCCGCCGGTCGACCCGAACCCGAGGTTCGCCGGAAACCGCACCTCATGAAACCCCATCGCCGCCCCCTATCCGTTCCGCTGTCCCTGCGTCAGCAACCGGCCCATCTGCGCCGCGATCTGGCCCTGACTGCGCTGGAAGCCCGTCACGTCCGGCGTCGTGATGTTCATCACCACGTTCACCGCCTGCCCGCCGCCCGCGCTCTGCACGCCCAGCCGCCCGTCGGGCCCCCGCGTCAGCGGCATGATCGCCTCCGGCCCCGCCTCGCCCATCAGCCCGGTGCCGCCCCGCATCGGAAAGCTGGTGGGCTGCGACACCACGCCGCCGGTTGCAAAGGGCATCACCCTTCCTTGCGAAAACGCGCCGCCCTTGGCGAAGGGCAGCGCCCCCGCCACCGCCGATTGCAGCCCGTTCGCGATGAAACTCCCCACCGCGTTCTGCACCGGCTTCATCGCCACCGCGTAGACCGTGTCAGCCATCGACTTCGCCACCGACTGCAGGGTCTGCGACAGCGTCGCCCCATCGAACACCAGCCCGTCAAAGGCCCGCCTCAGCCCGGTGCCGATCCCGGTCGACAGGCTGGTGACTTCCCTTCCGGTCGCCATCAACCCGTCCCGCATCCGGCTCAACTCGCCGTCGAACGCCGCCGCCATCGAGGCCGAAGAGCCCAGCGTGACCTCCAGCGCCGCGATCTGGTCGCCCAGTGCCGTTGTATCCACCGCCATCGCCTATCCCTTTCGTTGATCCGGAAACGCCCGCACCAGGTCCGCCAGCCGCGCCCGCGTCAACGGCGCCGCCCCCGCCTCGACCCCCAGCATCAGGAGCAGCTCCACCGGCGTCAGCCGCCAGAACGCCTCGGGGCTCAGGGACGCTCCCCTGAGCCCCGCCCGCAGCAACGCCGCCCAGTCGAACCCCTTCACCCCGCCGACCCCGGCAATGTGAAGGCCCGCGCCAGCAGCTCCGCCGCCACCCGCGCCGCCTCGACCGGCCCGCCGCCGATCTCCACCGTCCGCAATTCCGCCGCCGTCCCCTGCCAGCCGCCGCCGCGCAGCCCCGCGACGATCAGCGCCAGCACGTCGCGGGTCGAAAACTTGCGCCCCTCGAAGCGCTCGACCAACTCCACCAGCGTCCCCGTCGCCAGCTCCGCCTCCAGCTCGGCCAGCGCGCCCAGCGTCAGCTTGCAGACATGCCGCCGCCCGTCGAGCATCAGCCCGACCTCGCCCGCCCAGGGGTTTGCCATCAGAGTGCCGTGAACGTCAGCGCACCCGCCGAGGCGAGCGACAGCGAATAGGTCGCCTCACCGTCATAGTTCCCGACATACTCGACCGAGGTGATCTGGAACGCCCCCTGCACCACCCCGAAATCCGGGATGATCACCTGAAACTCCGGCGTGTCGCCCGCGAAGAAGATCGCCCGCGCCCGCGCGTCGGTCGCATCGTCCCTGAACACGCCCGAGCCCGAGATTGCCGCCGTCCGCACCCCCGCGCCCGCCAGCAACTCGCGCCAGCCACCGCTTTCAAGGCTGGTGACGTCGACCGTATCGGCGTTGAAGGTCAGCCGCGTCGCGCGCAGCCCCGCCAGTGTCCCGAACGTGCCGTCGCCGGTCATGTCGAGCTTGATCAGAAGGTCTTTGCCGCTTTGGGCACCCATCACGATTCTCCGTTTTGCATCCGTCGCGCCCGATCAGTTCGTCAGGCATCCATCCGATTTCGCGCGGGGCCTAGCCCTCCACCCGCGCCCGAAACACCAGGTCGATCCGCCGCCCGGCCCCGTTCGACACGCGCCGGGCCGTCGCCTTCAGGAAGCCCAGCGACACCAGCCGCCCGCGGCTCAGGCTCAGGTCCGCCCCCACCAGTGCGTCCGACACCGCCACCGCCGCCGCCTTCGCCTGCTGAAAGCCCATCGCATCCGTCACGACGCTGACCGTGAAGCGATGCTCCGCCCCGTCGCCAGTCTTGTCCGAAGCGTCACGCACCTCCTCGGGGCCGATCAGCACGAACGTCCCCGTGCCCGCCCCCGGCGGCACCGCGTCATAGACCGCGGCCCCGACCAGTGCGCTCAAGCCAGCGTTCCCCGCCAGCCGGGCGAACACTGCCGCCTGCAACGCCGCTGCCACCGCGTAACTCATGCCGCCACCTCCTCCTCGGCGAAGCAGGTCAGGAACCGCCCCTCCGCATCCGCCTCGGCCACCGCCAGGATGCGGAACACCCGCACCCCTTCGCGGAACCGCTGATCCGGCCGCGGCCGTGACGGCGCCCCCACCGGCGCCGCCCGCACCGTGATCCGATATGCCGCGACCGACGCCGTCACCGGGTCGGCCGCCACCGCGCGCCCGGAGCCCGGCTTCACCTCGGCCCACAGCGTGCCGAGCGCGGCCCAACTGTCGCCGTAGCCGCCCGCCCCATCCGGCACCCGCGCCAGCGCCTCGAGGTGCAGCGCCCGGTTCAGCCGGGGCGCGTTCATGCCACGCCCCCGCCCAGCACCCGCACCGTCCGCCACCGCTCGATCAGCGCCATCACCCCGAACGGCATCGCGCCCGCACCGGCGCCGCCCTCGTGGCGCAGTTCGTAATACTGCGCCGCCAGCAGCAGCACCGCCTGCCGCAGATCGGCCGGAACATCGCCCCAGGCCGGGCCGAAGCCCGCCGCGAACACGATCTCCACCGCCCCGTCCTGCGGCACCGTCGGCAGCAGCACCCCGACCGAGACGATGCGCGGTCGCTGCAAGTCCTTCACCAGCCGCCAGCGCGCCGCGTCGACAACCGACTCCGCGCCGTCACTGTCCACCAAAGTCACCGAGGCCACCGCCTGCACCGGCGCCAGCGGCAACGGCTGCACGCCCGGCTCGCGCCAGTCCGCCAGCTCCAGCCAGAATGCCCGCTGGATCAGCGCCTTGCCGATCCTCCCCTCGATCGCCGCCAGCGCCGCCCGCAGGTAGCTTTCGGCCAGCGCGTCCTGCTGGCCGTCGTCGGCAAAGCCGGTGCCCAGCCGCAGGTGGTCCTTGAATTCCGCCACCGGCAGCACCGCTTGGGGCACCGGGGCCTGCTCGATCAGCATCATGGCATCACTCCGAATTCGGCCTCCGCAAAAAAGGGGCGCGCACCACCCGCGTCGCTCGGACGGAGGGAGCTGCTAGACGACACCGGGCCAGACCGGCACGCGCCCGGCCGGGCCGGGGTTTGCCCCGGAACCGGCCTTCCCGCTGGCGTCAGGCCACCGCGAACTTCAGAAGCTTGATCGCCGCGAAATCGCTGACATCGCCGCCGACCCGCTTGGAGGCGTAGAACAGCACGTAGGGCTTGGCCGAGAACGGATCGCGCAGCACGCGCAGGTCGGGCCGCTCGGCGATCGTGTAGCCGCTGCGGAAGTCGCCAAACGCGATCGCATAGGCATTGGCCGCGATATCGGGCATGTCCTCGGCCACCAGCACCCGGTAGCCCATCAGCCGCGCGGGCTCACCCGCCTGCAGGCCATCGGCCCACAGGAACCGGCCGTCCGCGTCCTTCATCTTGCGCACCGCGCCCGCGGTCTTCGAGTTCATCACGAAGGCACCATTGGCGCGGTAGGTCGAGTCGAGCGCATAGACCAGATCGACCACCGCGTCCGAGGCGTTCGTCGTGGCGAAATCGCCCGCATTGCCGGTGGCAACATAGCCAAGCTTGCTCCAGGTCCACGAGGCGTCCGCCACCGTCGGATGGGCGAGGAACCCCTTGGGCTTGTCCACCCCGTCGCCCGAAATGAACGACTGCGCCTCGGCGCGGGCGAACTTGTCGGCGATGCGCTCCGCCAGCCAGCCCTCGATGTCGAAGGCGCTGTCGTCCAGCAGACGCTGGCTCGCCTTCGGCATCGCCGACAACTCGTTCAGCGGGATCGAGATGCGGTCGATCTGCGGGGTGGCGCTTTCGGCGATGCTGCCCGACTCGGTCGCCCAGCCGGTGCCCACGTCGCTGTGGTCGATCAGCACGTCGAAGGTCGTCGACTCCACCGTCACCACATTGGCGATCGAGCGGATCGAGGCCGAGGATTTCAGCGCCGAGCGGATCGTCGCCGCGGTCTGCGGGTCGACCAGATAGCCGCCGTCCGCCGCAACTGCGGTGTTCAGCGCCTTGCCCTCCAGCACGAGGCAGCGAAGGCCGCCATCATCCCCCGAGCGCAGATAGGCGTCGAACGCCTTCTGATGCGGCGCCTCGATCTCGGTGGCCATCGAAAGGGCCGGGCGGCCCGCGGTCATGGTCTTGCGATCCAGCATGGTCAGTCGCTCTTCCTGTTGTTGCAACGTCGATTTCATCTCGTCCTGGAAGCTCTTGAATTCCCCCAGAAACCCGGCCAGCGCGGTTTTCACCTCGGCAACCGGCAGTCGGCCGTCAGGGCCACCGGCCCCGGCCTTCGTCTCGCTCATCGTCATCTCCGTGTTCCTCTGATGGATGAAACGCCAAAGGCCGCTCAGCGCGCGGCCAGTTCCCGGCGTGCGTCCTCGAAGGCCGCCGCCACCTCGCGCCAGACGGCATCGGGTGCTTCGGCCTTAGCCGCCACCCGCGCCTGGGGAAGCATCGGAAAGGTGACTAGCGACACCTCCCAAAGCTCCAGTTCCGTCAGGGTGCGCTGCCCCTTGGCGTCCTTCGTCGCAGCCACCGTGCGGTAGCCGATCGACAGCCCCTCGATGGCGCCCGCGCCCACCAGCGCCGCCGCCTCGCGCCCCTTGGCTACGTCGGTCAAAAGCCGCCCCTTGACCCAGAGCCCGTGCTTGTCCTCGCGCACCTCGTCCCAGACGCCGATCGGCTGCGCGGGGTCGTGCTGCCACAGCATCTTCACCCGGCCCCCGCGCGCCGCCAGCGCGGTCAGCGAGGCCGCATAGGCCCCCGCCAGCACCACATCGCCGCCCTGATCGCGCAGACCGAAGACCGAGGCATAGCCCTCCACCGTCGCGCCATCCGTGACCACCAGTCCCGGCGCCACCTGCTGGAACTTCCGCTCCAACCCGTAATCCATCACATCCATTCGGAAATCCTCACTTGATGATCGCCCGCACCAGAACCTCGGCACCCTGCGCCAGCAGGAAGGTGGCAACGCCGTAGACCCCGAGCCACAGCCGTCGTTCCACCCGCTCCAGCGTCCCCTCGATCTGGTTCAGCCGGTATTCCAGGCCGCCCCAGCGTTCCTCGGCGACCCGCTCGTTCGCCTCCACCCGCGCCGCTGTCGCATCGAAACTGTCGTAAAGGTAGCGCGAGCCCGGCGCCGCCCGCCGCGCCGTCATGGCGCCTCCGGCAGCCGTGGCAGGCCGAGGATCGCCCGCTTCTCGGCATCGCTCAGGAACGTCGCCGCCCCCACCCGCGCCCATTGCTGATCGCGTTCGGCGGCCAGCGCGGGCACCTGGTCGAGGTCCGGCCGGATCTCCACCACCTCGCCGGTGAAGCCCGAAAGCCAGTGCGCCACCGCCGCCGTCACCCGCGTCGCCATGGGCAGCACGGTCAGCCGGTAGAACGCCCGGTTCGCCTCCTGATAATTCGCGTAGGTCGCGTCGCCCGGTATGCCCATCAGCATCGGCGGCACCCCGAAGGCGGTGGCGATCTCGCGCGCCGCCGACTCCTTCGTTTTCTGGAACTCCATGTCGCTGGGCGAGAACCCCATCGGCTTCCAGTCTAGCCCGCCCTCCAGCAGCATCGGCCGCCCGGCATTGCGCGCGCCCTGATGGTAGCTTTCCATCTCCGACACCAGCCGGTCATACTGGTCGCTGGACAGGCTCCCTTGCCCGTCCACCCCCTTGTAGACGATCGCCCCCGACGGCCTTGCCGCATTGTCCAGCAGCGCCTTCGACCAGGCCGACGCGCTGTTGTGCACGTCGATCGCCACCGCCGCCGCCTGCAACGGCGAAAAGCCGTAGTGATCATCCTGCGGATGAAAGCTCTTGAGGTGGCAGACCGGCGCCACCGGCCCCGTCATGTCGAACCTCAGCTTGCGCGCCCCTACCGTATACTCATAGGCCACCGGCCAGCCGTCCGCCCCCGGCACCGCCGCCATCCGGTCCGAGCGCAGCACATGCAACTCGCCCGGCAACCGGTCGGTGCCCATCACCGCCTCCAGATAGCCGTTGCCCGACAGCAGAAGCTGGCCATAGAGCGCCTCGAACAGCTCCGCCCGCCCCTGCGCCCCGTTCGGCCGCGACAACAGCCCGACCAGCGGATGCAGGTCATAGCGCCGGTCGGCATCCTGAAACACCAGCGGCAGCGCGGCCGCCGCCTCGGCGATCAGCCGCACCGCGCGAAACCCCACCGGGTTCGCCATGAAACCCGTCCGCGTCAGCGACCCGGTGTCGCGCGGGCTCCAGGCCACCCGGCCCCCCGCCCCCGCCCAGGCGATCACCGGCCCGGTCGCCGAGGCCTTGCGCTCCGGCACCACCGGCGACACCGGCACCGCCCCGCGCCGCAGAAAATCAAACACCATCCATCCGCTCCTCATGTCCGTGCCTCATCCGCGCCCGGGCCGTCTCCGGCCGACCTGCGCCTCTGGCGGGAGTATTTGGACCAAGAAGAACGCGAGCGCCGACAGCGCCCGCACCCACTTTCGGTCCTGAGATATCCTCGGGGGTGAACCCCGATCCGGAAACCCTCCAGTGGAGGGTTTCCGGGGTGAACGCCCGGCCGCGTGGGCCGGCCTGGGGGGGCAGACAGCCCCCCGGCGCTTTACAGCCCGCGCACTCGCGGCGCCTGAAACGCTCGCGCCGGGTCGATCATCAGGTCCGTCAGCGCCCAGACCAGCGCGTCCACCCGGTCCGGGCTGCCGGTGCCCTGATAGCCCCGCACCGACATCCGGCCCATCTGCTCCTCCAGCGCGCCCAGCCCGCGAACGTGCTTGACCCGGCCCTGCTCGTACAAGGCCGCCACCGGCTCCGCCCGCGCCGCCTTGCCGCGCGTGGCGCGCACCGCGCGGAACGGCACCAGCGCGTCGACCTGCCGGATCACCCGCTCCACCAGGTCGCCGCCCTGGTTCACCTCGGCCACCAGCCGGTCGGCGCCATGCCGATGCATCGCCGCCACCGCCGCATGCGCCCATTGCGCCGGAGACGCCCCCTCGACCGAGGCATCCTCCAGCACATAGACCCGCCAGTCCTGCGGCGGCCCCTGCATCACCACGCCCGCCACCACGATCCCGCAGGCATCGGCCTTGCTGCCCCCCGTCACTGGCGGGTCCACCGCCACCACGATGCGGTCGAGCTTCGGCACCGTGGCAACCTGCGCCGCCTCCAGCGCCGCGAGCGGCCAGAGCGCGCCGTCGACATCCTCGATCAACTCGCCGTCCAGTTCCTGCCGACCTAGCCGCTGGCCCTGATAGCGTGCCCGCACCTCCTGCAGGAACGAGGCCGCCAGATAGGCCCGGTTCGCCTCGGTCGGCGCATGGGTCACCACGGTCGAGGGGTTCTGCAGGATCGCCTTCAGCACGCCGACGTTCTTCGGCGTCGTCGTCACCACCTGCCGTGGCAACTCGCCTAAGCGCAGCGCGAACTGCAACATGTCCCAGGCTTCGCCCGCCTTCTTCCACTTCGCCAGTTCATCGACCCAGGCCGCGTCGAACTGCGGCCCCCGCAGGCTTTCCGGTTCATGCGCCGAAAAGACCTGCGCCACCGCCCCGTTGGGCCAGACCAGCCGCTTGCGCCCCGCCTCCCATTCCGGTCGCCGGTCGGGGGGCGAGCAGGCCAGGATCCCGCTGTCACCGAAGATCATCACCTCGCGCACCTGATCCACCGTCTCGCCGACCAGCGCCACGCGCCTCGATCGGCCAGGGTCGGTCGGGCGCGCGCCCTCCACCTCGGCGCGCACCCACTCGGCCCCGGCGCGGGTTTCCCCCGCGCCGCGCCCGCCCATGATCACCCAGGTCCGCCAGGCCCCCACCGGGGGCAACTGATGCGGCAGCGCCCAGAACTCGAACATCCACGGCAGCGCCAGCAGCGCCTCGTCGCTCAAGCCGTTCAGAAACGCGTCAACCGTCTGCGGCGTCGCGGAGGCAAGCCAGGCGGCGCCCGATCTCAGCGCGCGCCCGGTCGAAATCGAGGGCGTAATCGTGAACGATTCCCTCGGCGTCTTTGCGGAGTTTTTCAATGGTCGCCCTTTCGTTCAGCACCGCGAGCAGCGCCTGCCGGAATTCCCGGGCATAGCCCAGCGCCTCTTTCGCCGCCTTCGGATCGCCGTCGCGCGCCTCGTCGATGACAAGCGCGAAAACGTCGGCCGCCGTCTCGTAAAGCAGCGTCGCGTTCGAAATCATCGAACGCGGCGCAGCCCCGTCACCGGGTGTCTGTGTTGTCATGTGATTGCGAACCTGCCCCTCTTGCCGGTCCGCCCGAGAGAAACGGAAAAGCGGCGCCGGGTTGCCCCGTGCCGCTTGCCCACCTCTTCTAGCATGTCACAACGTATACCTTGGACCGCCCGGAAGGTCAAGCATAAAATCCAGCGGGATCAATGGTTTGTCGCGCGCAGCGTTAACCCCTCGTTAACCCGCCCGCCTCAGTTGCCCGCGTCCGGGGCGATCCCCTGCGCCGCCTCGATCGCCCGCCACTTGGCCACGTTCTGGTTGTGCTCGGCCAGCGTCTCGGCAAAGGCGTGCCCGCCGGTCCCGTCCGCCACGAAATACAGGTATTTCGTGTCCGCCGGATGCAGCGCCGCCGCGATGCTCGCCTGCCCCGGATTGGCGATCGGCCCCGGCGGCAGCCCGTCGATGACATAGGTGTTGTAGGGGTTGGCGATGGCGCGCAACTCGCTTTGCCTGAGGCCGCGCCCCAGTGTGCCCTGCCCCTTGGTGATGCCGTAGATCACCGCCGGGTCGGTCTGCAACTTGATCCCCTGCGCCAGCCGGTTGAGGAAGACCGAGGCGACCTCGGCCCGTTCGCCCGCCACCCCGGTTTCCTTCTCGATCAGCGAGGCCATCACCATTGCCTCGCCCGGCGTCTTGTAGGGCAGCCCCGCCGACCGCCCGCCCCACAGTTCGGCCAGCGTCGCCGCCTGCCGCGCCTGCATCTCGGCGATCAGTTGCACCCGCGGCTCGCCCCTGGTCACGTCATAGCTCTCGGGCGCCAGGCTTCCCTCCTCGGGCAGTCTGGCGACGTCCCCGGTCAGGAAGTCCGCCTTCTTCAGACTGTCCACCACCTGCCAGCTTGTCGCCCCCTCGGCCAGCGTCACGCGGTAGCGCGTGTCGGGCACCTTCTCCGCATCGCTGTATGCCTGCGGCACCGGGTCCGGGCCCACATCGAATTTCGCCACCTCGACAAAGGCTTCCGTCGCCGGGTCGAGCGTGCGCACCACGATCTGCGCATCCGTCACGCCGACGCGGAAGTTCACCTCGGTGCCGCAACTGCTCTGCCCACCCTTGGTCAGCGTGTCGAAGATATCGCTCATCGAGGTGCCGGGCCGCACCAGATAGCTGCCGAACTTCAGCCCCTCGGGCTGGCCGGAATACTGTGCCCCCAGCCGGAAGATCGTCGCACTCGAAATCGCGCCCTGCGTCAGCAAGACCTTGCTGACCGACGACACGCTGGCGCCCTTGTCCACCCGCACGCAGACCGCCTGCGCCAGCGGGCCCGGCCCGGTATAGGTCTTCTCGCCCCAGGCGACGAGCCCGGCGATCCCCGCCAGCGCCACGATGAACAGCGTCAGCGCGTTCGAGGCGAGCGAGCGCCACATCAGCCGTGAACCCGGCCGAGCACGAGGCTCGCATTGGTGCCGCCAAAGCCGAACGAGTTCGACAGCGCCACATCGATCTTGCGCTTCACCGCCACGTTCGGCGCCAGATCCAGCACCGGCGTCACCGCAGGGGTATCCAGATTGATCGTCGGCGGCGCGATCTGGTCGCGCATCGCCAGCACGCAGAAGATCGCCTCCACCGCGCCCGCCGCGCCCAGCAGGTGCCCGATCGACGACTTCGTCGACGACATCGTCGCACCCGCCGCCGCGTCGCCCAGCAGCCGCTCCACCGCGCCCAGTTCGATCGTGTCCGCCATGGTCGAGGTGCCATGCGCGTTGATGTAATCCACCGCCGACGGCGCCAGCCCCGCCCGCTTCAGCGCCATCTGCATCGCGCGATAGCCGCCCTCGCCGTTCTCGCTCGGCGCGGTGATGTGATAGGCGTCGCCCGACAGCCCGTAGCCCAGCACCTCGGCATAGATCTTCGCGCCGCGCGCCTTGGCGTGCTCGTATTCCTCCAGCACCACCACCCCCGCGCCCTCGCCCATCACGAAGCCGTCGCGATCCGCGTCGTAGGGGCGGCTGGCCTTCTGCGGCTCCGCCCCCCGCTTGGTGCTCAGCGCCTTGCAGGCATTGAACCCGGCGATGCCGATCTCGCAAATCGGGCTTTCCGCGCCGCCCGCGATCATCACATCGGCATCGTCCCACTGGATCAGCCGCGCCGCATCGCCGATCGCATGGGCGCCGGTCGAACAGGCCGTCACCACCGCATGGTTCGGCCCCTTGAACCCGAACCGGATCGACACCTGCCCCGAGATCAGGTTGATCAGCGCGCCCGGAATGAAGAACGGACTGACCCGCCGCGGCCCGCGTTCCTTCAGCAAGACCGCCGTTTCCGCGATCGACGACAACCCGCCGATGCCCGAGCCGATCATCACGCCCGTGCGGCAGCGGCTTTCCTCGTCGGTCGGCTCCCAGCCCGAATCCTTCACCGCCTGCACCGCGGCCGTCATCCCGTAAAGGATGAAGTCATCGACCTTGCGCTGGTCCTTGGGTTCCATCCAGTCGTCGGGGTTGAAGGTGCCGTCCGAGCCATCGCCGCGCGGAATTTCGCAGGCATAGGTGGTCTGCAAATGGCTCGCGTCGAACTTGGTGATCGTCCCCGCGCCCGACTGCCCGGCCAGCAGACGGCTCCACGTCGCCTCCACCCCGCAGGCCAGCGGCGTCAGCATCCCCAGTCCCGTAATCACCACCCGACGCATCCGCACCCCCGTCCTGCCTTCGACACCGGCGGAGAGATACACGGGCTGGGCGCGAGGTGCAATCGGCGAGGGCAAAGGGTGGCGTATGGTTGCCATACCCCAACTCGTACTGAATTTGGACCGCTATTCAAACGGCACTTCCTGGTAGGTAGGATGGTTGGGATCGGGGACAGCTCTAACCAAGCGAGCCAACGGATACTTAGAGGCTAAGATTTCACGAATGCGCCGCGAGGTTTGATCGCTGGACTTGCTACCCAATATCACGCGGTCAACCGCGTCAGGCGGGAAATCAATCAGGTGGATGGGATCGCTTGATTCGCCAACAATCCTGTCAACTTGACCTTCCTTCGCATAGAGCCTCCACTCACACTCATATGCCCAATCGGTTGTCTTTGAAATGAAGGCAGCTTGCACGTTTTCAAACGGCTCATCCAACTTCCCGTCAAAGTAGGTAACCTTCTGCAACCGCGTGTCCTCGCCATTCTTGCGGCGTCTGAACCATTCGTGCTCGGAACGAAACGCTACAACAAATCCACGGTTATTGTTCGCGTAGTGCGCCCACATCGGCGCAATATCCATGCGATCAGAAAGCGAAAAGCACAGCAATTCTCGCCCCATCCGCTCTAACAGACGCAATATATTCATTGGGTCGTTGAAATGGGGGACAAGCATGGTTTCGGCTGCAACCTGCATCATTTCTCTGACGGTTCCCGCGAAATCCCCCCCGAAATGCTGATCTGCCAAATCAAGGACGACATCGACAGGCAACGCTCCTAAACCATTCTCTGCAAGGATCTTGGCTGTAAGTTCACGAACGGACTCGCGGCTGACCGTCAAATCCATTTGATCTGAGAGCAATTGACAGAACTTCGGCCCGGCCAATTTCTCGAATGTCAATCGCACCTCGAACAAGTCATTTGTATTGAATAATGGAGTAAACCTGACGACTCCTCCCTCAAGAACATTCTCAATCCGCTCCTCAGGCAGATACTTGTAGAGATACGGCGGCGGTGGCGGAGCTTCATCGAAGTCATTCAGGTTGAAAAGGCTTATCCCCCTGAGTCCGGCACCCACCACATCTGGTGCTGACGGCCTGCCGGTCATTCGTTCGTTGATTTCAGCTGACGGTGTTCGGATTGGAGGGGGTTTCTGTTGATCTCACGGAGGAGACGCTGTTCGGGCGCCTCTTGC